>DATMND010000515.1:0-4465 GCA_035569235.1 Acetobacteraceae bacterium
TCGGCAGCGCGGGCAGCTCCATGATTGATGATGAAATTGGCGTGCTTCAGGGACACCGAGGCATCGCCGATGCGAAAGCCCTTCAAGCCGGCGCTTTCGATCAGCCGGGCTGCGTGCCCGCCTGGTGGGTTGGTGAACACCGAGCCGCAGCTCCATTCGCCGATGGGCTGCGTCTGCTTGCGCCTCTCCAAGAGTTCGCGGATGGCGGCATCATTGCCGCCGGGTTTGCGCTCGAACTCCATGCGCGCGGCGATGAACCATTCGTCGTCGGGTCCGCGCACGTGGCGATATCCGATCTCGTAGTCCGCGGGCGTGCGCACCCGGCGCGCGCCGCGGCGGTCGATCACCTCGACTTCGACCACCTGTCGCCAGGTCTCGCCGTCCCAGGCCCCGGCGTTCATCGCCAGGGCGCCGCCCAGGGTGCCGGGGATCCCGGCAAAGAACTCGGCGGACCCCAACCCCCATTTGACGCATTGGCGCGCGATGCGGGCGCAGGGAACCCCGGCCTGCGCGTAGACGCGCGTGGCACTGAGGCGCTCGAGGGTCCCGAGCGCCCCATGCAGCGACACCACGGCGCCGCGCACTCCGCCGTCGCGGACCAGCAGATTGCTGCCGAGGCCGATCCACAGCAACGGAACCGCGGGAGGCAGCTGCCTCAGGAACGATGCCAGGTCCAGCGCGTCACGCGGCGTGAAGAATACATCCGCGGGGCCGCCCGCATGCCACGAGGTGTATTTCGACATGGGTACGTCGTACAGCACCCGGCCGCTGAATTCCGAGGAGATCTGCGCCGGGGCAATGTGCGGGGTGCCGTTCATGCGGGGATTCATGCCGGGTCTCGCGCCGCCAACCGGCTCTTCAAGTCCTGCGCCACCGCGCCGATGCTGCCGGCGCCCATGGTGAGAATCACATCGCCGTCGCGCAGCACACCGCGCAGCGACTCGGCCAGCTCGTCCACGTGCTCGACGAATACCGGCTCCATCACGCCGCGGGAACGCACGGCGCGGCAGATCGCGCGGCCGTCAGCGCCGGCGATGGGTGCTTCCCCGGCCGCATACACTTCGGTCACCAGCAGCACATCGCAATCGCTCAAAGTTCGCGCAAAATCGTCCAGCAGATCCCGCGTACGGCTGTAGCGATGCGGTTGAAACACCAGCACCAGGCGGCGCTCCGGCCAGCCCTGGCGCACGGCATCCAGAGTCGCGGCCACTTCCGTGGGGTGATGACCGTAGTCGTCGACGACGAGCGCACGGCCGCCCGCCCACTGGATCTCGCCCAACTGTTGCAGGCGCCGATCGATGCCTTGGAAATTGGCCAATGCTCTTTGAATGGCTGCGTCGGCAATCCCGAGTTCGGTGGCCACGGCGACCGCCGCGAGGGAATTGAGGACATTATGCCGGCCCGGCAGATTGATCATGAGCTTGAGCGGTTCATGCCCGGCGCGCAGCGCCTCGTAGCGCGATTGCAGTCCATCGCGGACCACATTGACCGCGCGAATGTCCGCGTTTTCGCCTAAACCGTAGGTGACGAACGGGCGCCCCACGGACTCGAGGATGCTCTGCACGTGTTCATCGTCCACGCACAACACCGCGAGACCGTAGAACGGCAGGTTGTGCAGGAAATCCACGAAGCTCTGCTTGAGCCGCGAGAAGTCGCCGTCGTGCGTGGCGAGGTGGTCGTTGTCGATGTTGGTGACGATGGCGATCATCGGCTGCAGGTGCATGAAGGACGCGTCGCTTTCGTCGGCCTCGGCGACCAGGTAGCGGCCGGCGCCCAATCGGGCGTTGCTGTCCGCGCTCTTCAGCCGCCCGCCGATGACGAAGGTGGGATCGAGGCCGCCTTCGGCCAGCGCACTCGCCACCAGGCTCGTGGTCGTCGTCTTGCCGTGCGTGCCGGCAACGGCCACCGAGTAGCGGAAGCGCATCAACTCGCCCAGCATTTCCGCGCGCGGCACGACCGGAATGCGCTTCGCCAGCGCCGCGGCCACCTCCGGATTGCTGCGATTGACCGCACTGGAAACGACCACCACATCGGCGCTGCCGAGATGTTCGGCCGCATGGCCGATGAAAATCTTCACGCCCAGGCGCTTGAGCCGCTCCGTTACAGCATTGGACTTGAGATCGGAGCCCTTGACCTCATAACCCAAGTTCACCAGCACTTCCGCAATGCCGCCCATGCCGCTGCCGCCGATGCCGACCAGGTGGATGGTGGAAATGCGGCGCATGCGGTCGTTCGTGCTGTGGCTTATGGTATTGCCCAGGCTGTCGCTCATGCCGGTACTCCGGCGGCCGCGCACAGGTTCGCGACCTGGAGCGCGGCGTCCGTGACCCGCACCCTGCGCGCCGCCACCGCCATCCGCAACATGCCGCCGCGGTCCGCCGTCAGATCCTTGATGCAGGCGCTCAAGATTTCGGCGGTCATATCGCGCTCCTGCAGCACGCGCCCGGCTCCGATGTGCAGCATGGTTTCGGCGTTCTTCGTCTGATGATCGTCGGTCGCAATCGGCAGCGGCACCAACAGCGCACCCAAGCCCGCGGCCTGCAATTCGGCGATGGTCATGGCGCCGGCGCGGCACACCGCCACATCGGCCCACGCATAGGCCGCAGCCATGTCCTCGATGAAGGGCGTCACGTCCGCCTCGACCCGAGCGTCCCGATACGCGGTGCGCGCCGCGTCGACGCCGCGCTCGCCGGCTTGATGCCGCACCTGCGGACGGGTGACGGGGTCCAGCAGCGAAAGCGCCAGCGGCACCATGGCGTTCAACCGCTGCGCTCCCAGGCTGCCGCCGAACACCAGAAGGCGCGCGCGGCCGCTGCGGCCCGCGAAGCGCACGGCGGGGTCGGTAATGGCGGCGATATCCGAGCGCACCGGGTTGCCGACGAATCGCGCGCCCACTTTTTTCTCGAAGCTGCCTGGAAAACCTTGCAATACCTGATCGGCGATGCGCGCCAGCCAGCGGTTGGTGAGGCCAGGAATGGCATTCTGTTCGTGGATCAAGAGCGGAATGCGCAGCAGCCACGCGGCGATGCCGCCCGGTCCGCTCACGTAACCGCCCGCTCCCAGCACGGCGCGCGGCCGCAGGCGGCGCAGCACCGCAATGGCCTGCACCACCGCGCCGGCGATTCTGAAGGGCGCCATCAGCCAAGCGGCCAATCCCTTGCCGCGAATACCCTTGACCCGGATCCATTCGATGGGAAACCCGTTCGCCGGCACCAACCGCGACTCCATACTCCCGGGCACGCCCAGCCACACCACCGGAACACCGCGATCGCGCAGCACCTTCGCCACGCTCAGCGCCGGGAATACGTGCCCGCCGGTGCCGCCGGCCATGATGAGCACCGGACGCTGGTTCATCGCGGTCCTCCCGGCATACGCATCACCGCCGAGCGCGAGCTGCATTTCACCTCGTGATAGATGCGCAGCATCACGCCGAGCCAGCCAAGACTCACGATCAAGCTGCTGCGCCCGTAGCTGAGCAACGGCAGGGTCAATCCCTTGGTGGGCAGCACGCCCATGTTGACGCCGATGTTGACGATGGCCTGAAGGCCCAGCCACATGCCGAAGGCCAGCGCCAGATAGGACTGGAATTTCAGCCCGGCCTTCGAGGCCATCTGCGAGATCTGAAAAGCGCGCCACACCAAGGCCACGAACAGGCCGATCACCCCGACGACACCCACCAGACCCAGCTCTTCGGCCAGCACCGCGAACACGAAGTCGGTGTGCGCCTCCGGCAGATAGAAGAGCTTTTGGATGCTGCTTCCGAGGCCCACGCCGAACCAGCCGCCGCGGCCGATGGCGATCAGCGATTGCGTCAGCTGGAAGCCGCCGTTGAAGGGATCGTCCCACGGGTGCAGGAACACGGTGAGCCGCTTCAGTCGATAGGCCGATGTCAGCGCCAGCACGGCAAAGGTGGCCGACACCAAGGACACCAGCGACAGCACGTACCGCAGCCGGGCGCCGGCCACAAACAGCACCGCGAAGCCGGTCGCGAACAGCACCGTGGTCGCGCCGAAGTCCGGCTCCAGCAGCAGCAGCACGCCGGCAACCGTCAACAGTCCCACCGGTTTGAGAAGGCCGGCGAACGTCTCCTCGAGTTCCGCGCGCTTGCGCACGCAATAGGAGCACACCCACGTCAGCACCAGCACCTTCGCCAGTTCCGACACCTGGAAGTTCATCGGGCCGATCCGCATCCAGCGGCGGGCGCCATTGATCTTCGCGCCCAGTCCCGGAATCAGCACCAGCAACAAGAGGGCGAGACCGAGCAGCAGCAGCGCGAGGCTGTGCTTCTCCCACACGTCCGCGGGCACCCTCGTGACGATCCACGCCAGCAGTACTCCGCACAGACCGAACAGGAATTGCCGTTCCAGGAAGTAGAACGGATCGCCGAGGTTCTTCGCGGCCACCGACATGGACGCGGATGTCACCATCACCAGCCCGACCAGCAGCAAGGCGGCCACCAGTCCCA
>DATMND010000516.1:0-15551 GCA_035569235.1 Acetobacteraceae bacterium
CGGCATAGCGGCGGACGATCTGGAGATCGTGAGTGATCAGCAGCAACGCAAGGCGCCGCTCCGTCCGCAGGCGTGCCAGCAATTGCAGAATCTGGGCCTGGATGGTGACGTCGAGCGCGGTGGTGGGTTCGTCGGCGATCAGCAATGCGGGATCGTTGGCCAATGCCATGGCGATCATCACCCGCTGCCGCTGCCCACCGGAAAGCTGATGTGGAAACGCCTCGAGCCGATGCTCGGCGTCGGCGAAGCCGGCCTGATGCAGTACCTCGATCACCCGGGTGCGCAGCCGATCGGGGGGAATGCGCCGATGCAGCGTGATCGCTTCACCGATCTGCCGGCCGATGCGGTGCAAAGGGTTGAGGCTGGTCATCGGCTCCTGAAACACGATGCCCGCAACGTCGCCGCGCGCGCGGTGCAATGCGTCGGGGTCAGCGCCGATCATTTGCTGGTCGTCCAGCAGGATGCTTCCCGTGGGGTTGGTGCCGCCCGATGGTAGAAGCTGGAGCAGAGAGAGTGCGGTAACCGATTTGCCGGAACCCGACTCCCCGACGAGTGCCAGGGTCTCGCCGCGATCGAGGGTGAACCATACATCGTCCACCACACGCCTGGCGCCGAAGGCGACGGACAGGTTCTCTACTTCGACCAGGCTCACGGGTGAATGCCTGTATCGTCATGGCCGGGATTGTCCCGGCCATCCGTCGCGGCACCAGTGTTGGATGGGATGGCCGGGACAAGCCCGGCCATGACGATGGATGCAATCATACCGGCAACCGCCGCGGATCGAACGCATCGCGCACCGCCTCGCCGACGAAGATCAGCAGTGTCAGCACGCCTCCCAGCACGAAGAACGCGGTGAACCCCAGCCACGGCGCCTGAAGGTTGTTCTTGCCCTGTGCGACCAGTTCGCCAAGCGACGGCGACCCCGGCGGCAAACCAAACCCGAGAAAATCCAAACTGGCCAGGATCGTCACCGATCCCGACAGCGTGAACGGCAGGAACGTCAGCGTCGCGACCATGGCATTTGGCAGGATGTGCCGCCACATCACCGCGATGTCGGCGACTCCAAGCGCCCTCGCCGCGCGCACATAGTCCAGATTGCGGCCGCGCAGGAATTCGGCGCGCACCACGCCCGTCAGGTTCATCCAGGAGAACAGGAGGAGAAAAATCAGCAGCACCCAGAAGCCCGGCGTGATGATGCTGCCAAGGATGATCAGCAGATAGAGCTGCGGCATGCCGTTCCAGATCTCGATGAAGCGCTGGAACAAAAGGTCGGTCGCGCCGCCGTAATACCCCTGCACCGCACCGGCAGCGATCCCCACGGCGGACGACACGATCGTCAGCACGAAGCCGAACAGCACCGACAGGCGGAAGCCGTAGATCACGCGCGCCAGTACGTCACGCGCCTGATCGTCCGTGCCGAGTGGGTTGCTTGTCGTCGGCGGCGACGGCGCCGGGCTAGGCAGGTTCTTCACGATGGTGCCGAAGCTGTAAGGCACCGCCGGCCAGATCATCCAGCCATGCGCGTTGATTGCCTGCTGCAGCTCGGGGTCGGTGTAGTCGGCCTCGGTCGGCAGGAAATCGGCGCCGAACGTGTCCTCGCTGTAGTCCTGCAGCACCGGCACGTACCAGTGGCCATCGAAGCGGATCAGCAGCGGCCGGTTGTTGGCGATGAATTCGGCAAACAGGCTCGTGCCGAACAGGATTGCGAACAGCCAGAACGACCAGTAGCCGCGCCGGTTCTGCCGGAAGATCGCAAGCCGGCGGCGCGTGATGGGAGTGAGCTTCAACCCCTCGCCTCGAAATCGATGCGCGGATCGACCACCGTGTAGAGCGTGTCGCCGATGATCTGCATCAGCAGGCCGAGCAGCGTGAACATATAGAGCGTGCCGAACATCACCGGATAGTCGCGCTGGATCGCCGATTGGAAGCCCAGCAGGCCGATGCCGTCGAGCGAGAAGACGATCTCCACCAGCAGCGCGGACGTAAACAGGATGCCGATGAATGCCTGCGGAAAGCCGGCGACGATGAGCAGCATGGCGTTGCGAAACACGTGGCCGTAGAGCACGCGCCTCTCGCCGGCGCCCTTGGCTCGCGCCGTCACCGTGTACTGCTTGCGGATCTCCTCGAGGAAGCAGTTCTTGGTCAGCATCGTCAGACTGGCGAAGCCGCTCGCCACCACGGCGATGGTCGGCAGCACCATGTGCCAGGCGTAGTCGGCGACGCGCGCCGGCCAGCTCCAGTTAGCGGCGCCCTCGCTGGTGAGGCCGCGCAACGGGAACCACTGGAAGAAGCTGCCGCCAGCGAACAGGACCACCAGAAGGATGGCGAACAGGAAGCTCGGCACGGCATAGCCGACCAGAACCACGGCGCTGGACGCGACGTCGAAACGGCTGCCGTCGCGCACCGCCTTGGCAATGCCGAGCGGGATGGACACGACGTAAACCAAAAGCGTGGACCACAGGCCGAGCGAGATCGACACCGGCATCTTCTGCAGGACAAGCTGCAGCACAGTCTGGTCGCGGAAGAAACTGCGGCCGAAGTCGAAGCGCAGATAGCCGCCGACCATGTCGACGAAGCGTGTCAGCGGCGGCTTGTCGAAGCCGAACATCTTCTTGATGTCATCGACAATGTGCGGATCGAGGCCACGCGCGCCCCGATACGTGCCGGCGCCGCCGAATTCCGACGTGGCGGCACCCAGCCGCGATGACAGGTCGCCCTTGCCGCGCAGTTCCGCGATCATCTGCTCCACCGGGCCGCCCGGCGCGAACTGGATCACCGCGAAGTTGATGGCGATGATGCCGAACAGCGTGGGGATGACCAACAGCAGACGGCGGAGGAGGTAGCCGGTCATTCAGGCGGGGTATCCATCCCCAGCTCCATCAATTACTGCCCCTTCGCCGCGTCCAACGCTGCGGCCTTTGCCGCATCGACCCACCATGTGTCGAAGTTGAAGCCTTCGCGGATCGGCACGTCGGGATGGCTGAAGCGGTCCCAATAGGCGATGTGAAACGTCCTGCTGTCCCAGTTCGGCACCAGGTACCAGCGACACAACAACACCCGGTCCAACGCGCGCGCGGCGGTCTTCAGCGTGTCCCGGTCCTGCGCCGTGATAATCTTCTCCACCATTGCGTCCACCGCCGGATCGCAGATACCCGGCGTATTGAAGCTGCCCTGCGCCTTGCTCGCCGCACAGGTGAAATAGTCGCGCAGTTCGTTCCCCGGCACGTCGCTTTCCGGATAGATCATCATGATCATGTCGAAGTCGAAGTCGTCGGTCAGGTGCTGGTACTGCGCCGGATCGACCGTGCGCACGCGCGCGTCGATGCCGATCTTCTGCAGCAGCTGCACGTAAGGTAGCGCCACACGCTCCAGCGAGGGCTCGTCGAGCAAAATGGTAAAATTCATCGGCTCGCCGTTTGCATCCACAAGCTTGCGTTCCTTCACCGACCACCCGGCCTGCTGCAGCAGATCGAGCGCGTGACGCAACTGCTCGCGGTTGTTGCCCGAACCGTCCGTCACCGGCAGCCGGAACGGCTCGGTGAACAAGGCGGGCGGCAATTCCTTGCGGTATGGCTCCAGCAGTTTCAATTCATCGCCCTGCGGGATTCCCGACGATGCGAGATCGCTGTTGCTGAAATAGCTCTGCGTGCGCGTATAGGTGCCATAGAACAGGTTTTTGTTCGCCCACTCAAAATCGAACACCTCCGCCATTGCCTGGCGCACCAAAGGATTAGCGAACACCGTCCTCCGCGTGTTCATCGCGTAGCCCTGCATTCCGGTCGGCAGGTGGTGGGGAAAATCCTGCTTCTTCACCAGCCCGCGCGCGACGGCCGGAAAATCGTAGGCGGTCGCCCAGTTCTTCGAGATGTTCTCGCTGCGCAGATCGATCTGGCCGGCCTTGAACGCCTCCATCGCCACTGTCGAGTCGCGGAAATACTCGACACGCACGCGATCGAAGTTGTTGGTCCCCTTGCCGGTCGGCATGTTCGCTGCCCACCAGTCGGGCCGCCGTTCGTAGGTCACGCTGCGGCCCAGTTCGAAGCTCGCGATGCGATACGGGCCGGAGCCGATCGGCGGATCGGTCAGTGGCCGGGTGAAGTCACGGCCGTCAAAGAAGTGCTTTGGCAGCACCGGCAGACCCCCGAGGATCAGCGGCAGCTCGCGGTTCTCGTTGGACTTGAAATGGAACACCACGCGGCTCGGGCTCTCCACCACCACGTCCTGCACGTCCGCCATCTGGATGCGGAAGCTCGGCCTGCCCTGCTCCAGCAGCGTCCGGTATGTCCACGCCACGTCCTCGGCCGTTACCGGCGTGCCGTCGGAGAATTTTGCTTCCGGCCGCAACTCGAACGCGACCCACATCTTGTCGGCCGGCAGTTCGATGGTCTTTGCCAGATGGCCGTAGCCCGATTCCGCCTCGTCGGCCGAGGACGTAAGCAGGCTTTCCCACACGTGCCCGACGCTGGAGCCGGAGCCCGAGCCGCCGGGCAGCACCACCCAGGGGCTGACCATGCCACTGGTCGCCGTGCCGCGCAGGATGAACGGATTGAAGCTGTCGTAGGTGCCGATCGATGCCAGCGTGACCTCGCCGCCCTTGGGCGCATTCGGATCGACGTAAGGGAAATATGGAAAGTCGGGCGGCAGGGCAGGCTTCGCCAGCACCGCGATTGCATTGCTGCGGGTGACCGGCGCATCGGCCAGCACGGGCGTTGCGATGAGGCTGAGAAGGAGAATGGCTATGGCACGCATCGGCCAGCATGTGCCGTCAATCGGACGGTCTGACAACTGAAGACTCGTTAAGCCACGGATTATTCCCGTGTGGCAGCCAGCCACCGGATCAGGGCCTTGCCGCGACCGGCGCCGGCGCCTTGGCCTGCTTCTCTGCTGGGAGCACGTCGACGCTCGCGGTGCGGCCGACCAGCAAGTGGACTCCCGGCGGCACGTGATCGATCGCGATCCGCACCGGCACGCGCTGCGCCAGGCGCACCCAGCTGAAGGTCGGGATGACATTGGCCAGCAGGTCACTGCTGCCCTGCCGCTCACGGTCGGCGATGCCGCCGGCGATACTCTGCACATGGCCTTCGATGAGCTGGCTTTCGCCCATCAGGCGCACCCGCGCGCGGTCGCCAGCCTGGATTTGCGGCAGCTTGGTCTCCTCGAAGTAGCCTTCGACGTAGATGCTGTCGCTGTCGATCAGCGCGAATACCGGCGAGCCGGCGGTCACGTAGTCGCCGGGCCGCATGCTGAAGTTTGTGACAACACCGTCAACCGACGCCTTCACTTGCGAACGGTCCAGGTTGAGCTGGGCCACGTTGCGATCGACGACCGCCTGCTGATAATCGGCGGAAAGCTCGACGGCCCTGGCATTGCTCTGCTGCTGCACCTCGACCGAGACCTCGAGGTTGTTCAGCTCGTGGTACCGATTGTATTCGCGCAATGCCTCCTGCGCGGCGGATTCCTTGCTCGTCACGACCGCCGTCGCTTGCTGCAGCGCATACTGAAACCGCACCGGGTCAATGCGGAACATGACCTCACCCTTGCGCACCTGCTGGTTGTCGCGCACCAGCACCTCGCTGACGAGGCCCGACACGTCCGGCGCCACCTTGACCACATCCGCACGCACGGTGCCGTCGCGGGTCCAGGGCGCCTCCATGTAATAGACCCAGAGCTGCCAGCCGACGATGGCAGCGATGGCTGTGGTGACCAGCGTGACGGCAAGCCGTCCGGTGAGCGACGCGAGGTTCACAGCGCCAGCCATCGCGCCTGGAACGCAACGACACCGCCCACAACAATGACCAGCAACGCCAGGTCGAACAGTGGCCGGTGCCAGACAAAGCGATAGAAGCCGAGCCAGCCGAGAACGCGGCGCACCACGGCGGACAGCACCATCGCCGCGCCGATCCACAGCAACATTGGCGCGACCAGAAGCCCGTAGACGTCAGCCTCGCTGATCATGCCGGCGTCCCCTCCTGGACGGCCGCGCGGGGTGATACCGGGGCCGGTCGGTACGGCGGCGCGTCTGGAAACAGGTTGTGGCGGATTCCCACCAGCTCCAGCAATAGCTGCCCGATACGCGGGCTGGAAGCGGACGTGACGGCGACGAGGGCACGATCGATGCCGCGGCGCAATGCGTCATTCGGCGCGCGCGGTGCGCGCTCGAGGAAGTGGCCGGCGATCTCATGGAGCGCGCTGTCCACCCTTGTGCGGGCATCGGCTGGAAGGTCCGCGCTGTCCTGCTGGAGGTTGACCATGTTCAGGCCGGTGCGCAGTTCGATCAGGGCGTCGGTCATGACCTCGTCGGCATGCGGCGCCGAGGCGGCGAGGCGCGGCACCAGTTCGCACAGCCGGTCGAGGGTCAGCGCGGTCAAGGTCGCGCGATCGAGGGCGTTTCGCCGCAGGGCGGCGCGGGCAATGTCGCGGCGGTTGGCGCGCATCAGATGGCGTGCGCTCCAGACTGCGCCGACCGAGCGGAAGATGCGGGTCAGCGTGGCAGCGGCTCCCATGCCGACCACGATGGCGATCGCGTTGTTCACGTAGGTTGCGAAATCGGCATTGTAAACGCTGGAAAGCGTAAGCATTGCCGCGACGTTCACGGCGATGGCCATCCCGAGGAAGCTCGTCGCCGGCATGGCGATCAGTACCCCAAAAAGCAGGAAAACCGGCGCAAATACCAGGGCGAGCATTTCGAAGGCAGCCACCTTCGGCAGGACGACGAACAGATAAACCGCTCCAATCACTGCCGAGATCAGGACATAGCGCAGGAATTGCAGGATTGCGGGCGCAGGATCGTCCTGGGCGGCAAAGAAGCTGCATCCCACCGCGGCAAAAGTGGCCGCGCCGCCGCCTTGCGGCCACGCCGTGACGATCCAGAAGGCGCACACAAGACTGGTGGCCAGTGCGGCGGAGATTGCCGAGAGCAGCGCCATGCCGTGATCGCGGAACCGCGTCGCGTCGGGAGCAATGCCACGCGGCAGTGCAAGCGCGGGAAGCTCCGGACTGCCCGCGGCAACCTGAAGGCGCAGCGCCCGCACGTCATGAACGATGTCAACCAGATCCCGCAGCCGCATGAGCAGCGCGGTCAACTGGATTGCATCCCAGCCGGATGTCGGCCCGATTGCGGGCTCCGCACGCTGGATCTCCGCGTGCAGCCGCGCCGCCTCCGCCTGCGGCGCATCGTCGCCGGCCGCAATCCAGCACGCGAGCCTCTCGATGAGCGCCTGCGCGGCGGCGGGTACTCCACCAAGGGTGCGGAGCGTGGCGATGCGATCGGCGACCGCGCTCAGCACCGGAAACAGCAGCAGGATGCGACGCTCGAGCACCTCCATGGGCCGGGTTGCCGACTGCAGGTTGGAGGTGTCGTAGGCGAGATGGCTGGTCAGCAAGCGGATCTCGACCGCATCCGCCGCGAGTGACCGGCGCATAGTGCCGACCGCGCCGTCGTCCGCTCCTCCGCGCAGGGCGTCGAGGGACAGGCTCCGCGCCCGGCTGAACCAGTCGTCGATGCGCGCCAGGAGCGCCGGGCCGAGCGGGCGGGGAAACACGACGGCGCCGATCAGCGTCGTGCAGACGATCGCGAGCGTGGTCTCCTCGAGGCGCGCGAGCGCGGTGTCGAAAATCGCCGCGGGCGCGTCGACGCATGGGAAACCGATGACGGGCGCGGTGAACCCGGCAAGCAGAAAGACGTAGCTGCGCGGGGTGCGGTCGAGCAAGGCGAAATAGATGCAGACACCGACCCACAGCGAGAGTGCGGCGGTGAGCAGCCAGGGAACCGTGACAAGGTTCGGCACCAGCGCGATGGCTGCGACCGCACCGAGGAGGGTTCCCGCAAAGCGGAAGAGCGATTTGGAGCGCATCGCGCCGGTGAGCGGTTGGGCCACAATGTAGACCGTCATCATCGCCCAGTATGGCCTGTCGAGGTTCAGATAAAGGGCAATCCACAGCGCGATCATGGAACTGGCGAAGGTCTTCGCCGAGAACACCCACTCACGCAGCCCTGGCAGCATCACGGCAGGTCAGTTGAGCAAGGCGACGATCACCGGCAGCAGCGCCGGATCGCCGACCGACAGGACCCGCCCGTCGCCATCCGGTCGCAACTTGTGGCCGGACCAGTCGGTGACCTTGCCGCCGGCGCCCTCGACCACCGGCACCAGCGCCGCCCAGTCCCACAGCTTCATGGTCGTCTCGGCGATCACGTCGATTTGGCCGAGTGCGACCAGGCCGTGGGCGTAGCAGTCGCCGCCCCAGTAGTTGCGCTTCACCGCGCCGGCGAGGCGCTGCCAGCGTGGCTGGTCGGGACCCAGCATCTCGGGGCTGGTGCACGAAAGTTCCGCATCGGCCAGCGAAGGGCACGGGCGGCAACCGGCCCGTCCGCCATACGGCCCACGGAATGTGGTGGCGCGGCCAACGGCGCCGACCCAACGCTCACCGGTCACCGGCTGGTCTATAACACCAAGTATCGGCGTGTCGCCTTCCAGTAGCGCAATCAGGGTGCCGAAGGTCGGCCGGCCGGTGATGAAGGCGCGTGTGCCATCGATCGGATCGAGCACCCAGCGGCGACGCGCGTCGGGCCGATCGAGCCCGAATTCCTCGCCGAGGATGCCGTGGTCCGGAAAGCGCTCCGACAGCACCGCACGCATCGCCTGTTCGGCGCTGCGATCGGCGATCGTCACCGGCGAGCGATCGGATTTCAGGTCGGTGGCGATGCCGGCCCGGAAGAACGGTCGTACCACGGCGCCCGCAACATCGGCCGCCGCCTCGGCCGCGGCGATCAGCCGGTCGGTGTCACTGGCTGGCAAACAGCGCCATCACGGTTTGGGCGGCGTGGCCGGCGCTGCCGCCGGCTGGGACGAAGCGGCGGGAGCCTTGGGTTCGGCCGGTTTCTCGCCACCTGCTGCTCCGGCCGGCGGCGCAGCCTGCTGGGCTTCCTGGGGCGACGGCAGTGGCTCAGGGCTGTCCGAAAGGCTTCGCAGATAGGCAATGACGTCCGCCCGCTGCTTGTCACTGGTGATGCCGGCAAACGTCATGCGCGTGCCGGGAGCGTAGGCGCTCGGCTTGAACAGCCAGTCGTTCAGGGCATCGTATGTCCAGGGCTGGCCCTTGAACTTCTGCATGGCGGGAGAATAGTTGAATCCGTCCTCATGATCGTGCGGCGCACCCACGATCCCATACAGATTCGGACCGACGCCGGGCTTGCCGCCCTTGTCGAAGGTGTGACAGGCCACGCAGATCTTATGGGCGAACTGATCGCCGCTCTTCGCATCAGCCGATGCGAGCAGCGGCGCGATGGGCGCAGGCCCCGCCGGCTTGGCCTCGCCGCCACCGGTCGGGGCAGTCGGAGCGGTGGCGATGTTGAGTACCGGCTTTTCCGGCACTGTCTCGCGAACGAGGTTGTCGCCGATCAGGCCTGTGAGAAAGAAGGCGATGCCAGCCACCAGGACGGCGGCAATGCCTTTGTTGACCTCCATGCTATCCATGCGGCGTGACTTCCCGTGACTTCCCCTTGGGGACCAACCAAACGCACGAAGCGGACGACCGGCTCGCCGTTGCGCGCGGCCGTGCGCCTCCATAAGGTGCGCGCACCATAGGGAAACGACCATTACCCATCAACCCACCCGGTCCGCCGCGCGCCCGTGAACCCGATCGTAGTCATACCGTCCCGCATGGCGTCCACCCGGCTTCCCGGCAAGCCGCTCGCCGACATCCACGGCCGGCCGATGATCGTGCACGTGCTCGACCGGGCGCGCGAGGCGGAGATCGGACCGGTCGCGGTGGCGTGCGGCGATTCGGAGATCGCCGATGCGGTGCGCGCCTGCGGCGGCATCGCTGTGCTGACCGATCCAACGCTGCCGCGCGGCTCGGACCGCGTTCACGCGGCGCTTGCGGAACTGGATCCGCAAGGGCGGCATGATGTGGTGGTGAACCTTCAGGGCGACCTGCCGAGCATTCCCCCGGTCTATTTGCGCACCGTGCTGACGCCGCTGGCCGACCCGGGGTTCGACATCGCCACGCTGGTGGCGCCGATTGATACGGACGAGGAGGCGGCGTTGCCGTCGGTGGTGAAGGCGGCCTGCGCATTCGACCGCGGCCGGGCCGTCTCGCCGGCACTGTATTTCTCGCGCGTGCCGATCCCGTGGGGCGAGGGACCGCGCTGGCACCACATCGGTATCTACGCATTTCGGCGCGCGGCGCTGGCGCGCTTCGTCTCGCTGCCGGAAGCGCCGTTGGAACGGCGGGAGAGCCTGGAACAGCTTCGCGCCCTGGAGGCCGGCATGCGCATCGCCTGCGCCCGCGTCGAACATGCACCCTACGGCGTGGACACGCCGGCCGACCTGGAGCGGGCGCGTCGCGATCTGGCGCCGAAGGAGCGGGCGCCATGACCGGCATCATCGCGTTCCAGGGCATCCTGGGCGCCTACTCCGACCTTGCCTGCCGGGTCGCCTACCCGGACATGACGACGTTGCCGTGCGAATCGTTCGAGACGGCGATGGATACGGTGCGGGACGGGCATGCCGACCTCGCGATGCTGCCGTGCGAGAACAGCCTCGCGGGCCGGGTGCCGGATATCCACCACCTGCTGCCGGATTCCGGCCTTTTCGTGATTGGCGAGCATTTCCACCGCGTCGAGCACTGCCTGCTCGGGATCAAGGGGGCGACGGTCGGCGACTTGAAGCGGGCGCATTCCCATTCCGTGGCACTCGGGCAGGTGCGCCACAGCCTGCGCCGGCTCGGGCTGACACCGGTGGTGCAGGCCGACACAGCGGGCGCCGCTCAGCTCGTCGCCCGGTGGAACCGCAAGGAGGAGGCCGCGATCGCCTCCGGGCTGGCCGCCGAGATCTACGGGCTGGATGTGCTCCAGGCCAATGTCGAGGACGCGGCGCACAATACGACGCGGTTCTACGTCATGGCGCGGCGGCCGGCGACGTTCGATCCGGTGCGCCCGGACCTGATGACCACGTTCGTGTTCCGCGTGCGGAATGTGCCGGCGGCGCTGTACAAGGCGCTGGGCGGGTTCGCCACCAATGGCGTGAACATGACCAAGCTGGAAAGCTACATGCTCGGCGGCCACTTCGCCGCGACGCAGTTCCTGTGCGACGTGGACGGGCACCCCGAACAGCCGGGGCTGCGGCGGGCGCTGGAGGAGCTGTCGTTCTTTTCCTCCGAAGTCCGCGTGCTGGGCGTCTATCAGGCCGCGCCGTTCCGACTGACACAGGGGGCGTGAGCAGAGGCTGGTGATCGCCCCATCGGCCCGGCAGTCCAGCCGGGCACGCGCACAGCCCACGAATAGTAACCGCCCACAACTCCGCGGGGCAAAGCCCCAAAGCGCGATTGGTTTAGCATGCCCTCCAGCATTACCCTTATCGCCGCTCGTCACTAATCGACCATACACGAAGGCCTTGGAATATGGAGACAAGCGACTGACCTACCGGCGGGTTGGTGCGGCCTAAGACGCCCAAATCAATGGCGAGATCCTTCTTCAGATGGAAGGCAGAACGAAATTCGTGATCTCAAATCGAGCGGGATTCTAATTTTCCTCGCTTTGTTCGGCAGGCGGGCGAACAGCGCTGGACGGGGAAAACCGTGTGAATAGCCTGTCCAGGTAGATCAGTATCCATGGAACCTCTAGCCATCTGGCGAATCCGATTAGAAGCACAATCGAAATCAGAATTATGTACGCTGTCCATATGAATGAATCTACGAACTTTACCAAGATACAACTAGCTAGAATCGTAATAGGGACGATCCAAAAGAATCTTTCGACTTTTCTTTGAGCCTTTTCTTCTTCCAGTAATGCCTCCAGCACCGCGGCGCTGACAGCCGAAGGTCCTCGATCCCTCTGTTCAACTAGTTGGTCAATCGTGCTTGATTTGTCCTGCCCTGATTCGCTCATTGAATTCCTGGATGATTGCTGAATCAGGAATTCTGGTACCCCTGACCCCCGGAATATAGTTTCTAGCCCACGCCCCTTTTTCCCAATGCGTGATTTCTACTAGCTCGCCCGGACGCAACGGAAGCAGATCCCTACATGCGTCCGAAAGTATCTCTCGCCGTTTGCTCGTGTCAGAGAATGGTCTCGCCTCGAAAAAAACATCCCGAATGGGGGACGAGCCAAACATTCGCACTTGGCGATAGACCTTGGGAGAGACAGGCCCATAATCCCAAGCCTCAAATGCGGTGTCAGCCAAGCGATCGTGCTCAAGACCAAGATAACACATCTGGGAGAAATATAAAATCTTCTGCAGCTGGAGGTTGGTTACTCGCCAATCTCCCGCTTTGCAGATAAACTTACATGCAGAGTCAGTACGGGCAGCCATCAGTCCTCGCTTTTGGGGTGCCGATAGGCGTCGTCAGCATCTGTCAGTGGGAGAATACGTCCTAGATAACTAAGCTGCTTGCTTCAGTTCGCGAGGATCAAAGCGTACAGTTTTTGCCATTGCTCTAGCAGTTTGATAGCTCTTTGTTAGTCTCTTTCTCTCCACGTGATCGGTCATGCCAGATGCCATGCCAGCCGTCATGGCGACCTCCAAAATAGACATAAGCGGCATAAATTCGTCATCTGGTAAGGCGCGCCCTTGCGCACGAATAATCGCCTGAAGTTGCTTGAAAAGAAACTTGCACCCCTTTATCTTGAGGCCAATCGCACGATGCTCGCGCGGATGTAAAAGCAACGTCAGAAAGCTGCCCACACGATCAGCACGGTAGGGCACGTCCTCTCGTAGATAAAGAATGAAATCCATCGCCTCATAGTAGCGGGCGCAAGCCTTGAATTCCTCTACCGAGAGGTGTGTTGCATCGAGCGGAAACGCTTCGCTCACGCTGACTAGGGCCTCTGCCACACCAGCCTCCTGTAACGCGTCTGATATCCATCAGGCAGATGAGGGACCGAGGCATCTGCCAACGTCCATTCCCAATAGAGAATAGCCCCTCCGATGGTTTCCCCTGGAAGGGTGGCCCGCACATCGTCTACCACGTCCTTCGCTAGTGTGGCAAACGAAACAAACACCGAGTCAGTGGGCGCCGCTGTCTGAGTTGGAGGGGAATGAGGGCCTGATACAGAAAAAGTAAAGCTCACATGTGGCTTGTTAACATACACATAGACAGAAGCATCGAGGCTTCCTCCAAAGATCGGACGGTTTAAGCCTTGAAAAATTGCCACAGGATTCTCAAGAATACCCATGCCATATATTAGTCCGACATACTCACCCAACCCTGCCAGTCTTCTTGATGCAGCCATTGTTCTAGTAGTCTTGTGATGAACACCTAGATATACATCGGCACCACGCACGGGCGCACGCGCCAGAACGATCCTCACGTTTCGGTGCCTAAGAGCCATGCAATTCAATGCCTTAGCCGCCTGGTTTCGAGTCTAGCAAGAAGAACTTTTACGTGCCCGACCAGACACGCGCTTTTTTGTCAATTAGCGTCTTTTTGTGCGAGAACTTGCCTCCTGTGAGGCCTTGGCTGGCTTCGGCGTGGTCAACATGTGCCGAGCCACCTCTTTCGCGCGGCGCTTGGCGTCGCTGGGTGGCAATTCGTCGTGGCAGGCCGTGTCAGCATGATCCGATGTGATCTGCTATGGTTCGGAATTGCAAGCTTACCCCAAGCGCCAGGAGTGGTGCTTGTTGGCAGAGCTGAGCTGAGCCCCCGTCAGATGGGCGAAGAAACTTGGCTGGCGTCGCTTGCCGCCCGCAACGCGGCCTCCAACCGTCGCGCCGAATCAGCGGCCAGCGCCTCGGGCGTGCCAGCGAATCCCATGACCAGCCCAGACATCCGCGGCTTCCCGGCGTAGTAGGCCCCCAGCGGCGATACCGCGAGACCGCGGCTACGGCAGGCCCGCACAGCCGCCGCTTCGTCCACGCCGTCCGACAGTCGAGAAACCATGTGCAGCCCGCCCGGTGCCGGGATCGGCGAGGCGGACGGCGCATGGCGGGCAAGCGCGGTCAACAGGGCGTCGCGGCGGCGGGCGTACTCGGTGCGCATGCGGCGGATGTGCGGGGCGAGCAGGCCCTGGCGCATGAATTCAGCCAGTATCGCCTGATTGAGCGTGTCGATGCCACGATCCATCAAGGTCTGCACGCGCACGAACGCCGCGACTAGCGGGGCCGGAACCACGGCAAAGCCCAGGCGCAGCGCCGGCGCCAGGGTCTTGCTGAAGGTGCCGCAATAGATCACGCGTCCCGCGCGGTCGAGCGTGGCCAGCGGCGGCAACGGGTGGCCGGTCCAGCGGAACTCCGAGTCGCAGTCGTCTTCCAGCACCCAGGCGTTGGCTCGTCCGGCCCAATCGAGTAACGCCAGCCGCCGGCCGATCGGCAACGCGCCGCCGAGCGGCGTGGCGTGCGATGGCGCCACCAGGGCAAGACGCGCGGTGGGCGCCAGCCGAATGCCCGCCGCAACATCTAGCCCCTCGGTATCGCTTGGAACCGGAACCAGTTCCGCCCCGGCGGCAAGCAGCGCTCCCCGGCCGGCGATGTAGCCTGGGTCCTCCACCCAGGCCTCATCGCCTGGATCGAGCAGCAGTTCGGCCGCGATGCGCAATGCCTGCTGCGTTCCGGCCGTCACCACGATGTTGGCCGGATCGGCGAGCAGACCGCGCGTGGCGGCGAGATGCGCGCCGATCTGGGCGCGCAGCCCGGCGAAGCCCTGCGACGGCGGGTAGCCGGTGAGATCGCTCGACAGGTTCTTCAGCACCCTTGCCGCGCAGCGGGCCCAGGCCTGGGTCGGGAACAAATCCGGCGCCGGGATGCCGCCGGCGAGCAGCGTGCCGAGGCTGTTGTCGCGGGACGCGGCGGAGGCCGGCACGACGGCCAGGCGCCGGCCTCGCGCGGACAGCGAACTGGCCGCGGTGGGCGGCGGCACCGCCGGGGCGGGTGCCGCGTCCGGCAGGTCGGGTGCGACATACGTGCCGCTGCCGGTGCGGGCCCGCACGTAGCCTTCCGAAGCGAGACGCTCATATGCCAGCACGACGGTCTGACGCGCCACGCCGAGTTCTTCGGCCAGCGCGCGGGTCGGCGGTAGTCGGGCGCCCGTGGGAAGCGTGCCGGCGAGGATACCCTGCCGAAGCCGGTCGAATACCGCCTGCTGTCGGTTTTGGTCTGGTATGAACATCGCCTTTTAGCCCACGGTTCCGGTCCAATCGCACCGTAGGGCGCAGGGAGCGGACGGCGCAAGGAGCCTAGTCCCCAGCTTGCGTGGGAGTGACCAAAGAATTGCGCCGGGGCGACGCGATAGAGTGGCCGCTTGAACTATCGGCTGTCATTCCCGCGAAAGCGGCAACCCGGGGATCTGTACGCACACGATCTTGGTCAACGCCCCCGATCGGGGCTGGATATCAGAAGCCCTCGCGCTCGAGCCGCTTGCGCTCCAGCTTGCGGGCGCGGCGCACCGCCTCCGCCGCCTCGCGGGCGCGGCGCTCGGACGGCTTCTCGTAATGCCGCCGCAGTTTCATCTCGCGGAAGATTCCTTCCCTCTGCATCTTCTTCTTGAGCGCCTTCAGCGCCTGATCGACATTGTTGTCACGTACGAGCACTTGCACTTGGCCGCCTTCTCCTTCTCTG
>DATMND010000517.1:0-4738 GCA_035569235.1 Acetobacteraceae bacterium
CTAAACGCTGAAAGGCAGCATTTTGCGTGTGTGATTTTGGACTATTACATGCCCTGTATGACCGGCCTGGAGTTGGCTGAAAGGTTGCGCGCCAATGGGGAGGGCATTCCAATTCTGCTGATCACCGGTTCGTCTACGCCACCCATTGTGGCCCGCGCCGCCGAAGTTGGCATCGATAGGGTGCTGGAAAAGCCTCCCAGTGACGAAGACCTGCTTGATTTCATCATTGCCACGCGGCCCCAAGGTGGTTAGGGAGTATCGTCAATTAACCGATTCCGGGCGGCGTGTCGCCGTCAGCGCCTCGCGTCCGCCGGGCGCTGGTGAGTCCCGATTGCCACAGTCATCCGTCAATCGACGCCGGATGATGCGTAGCCGATTCCGGCGCGGCGGTTTCTCCGATTCATGTGTGGCCAGCTCGTAGGAGGCTGACCGATGATGCGGCGGTTCGGACTTCGCAGAGGACGCCAGCCGCGTCCGCTGCAATCCTGGCATATTTGCGCGCCTTCGCTCGCTCGCCGCCAACATGCGCGTCGTGTATTGAGCGTTGAACAGCCCGGGCTTTTCTTTGGTCGGTCAGCCTTCGCCGGGATCAGTCTTCCACCTTGGTAAGGACAAGATCACGAAGAGCCCGGCTCACCAGTGGATCAAGAGGACTAGTAACGATCGCGTCTACAAGGCGGTCACAAGCTGGACCGGCACGCAGCCCGGTAAGATCTACTGTTTCGTTCATCGCGTTTCTGATCGCATGTTTGACTGTCGCCTCTGCCTGGGTCACTTCATCATCCTCTCAAATTGTTCGGGCATAACCGGCACGGCAGTGTGTCGCCGCCAACACCGCTGCGCCACGTAAGGCAAGACGTGGCGGCGGTTAAGGTCTTGGTTCAGCCTTGGCGTTCCTTGCCTGTCGGGTGGCCATCCATTCCTGAGCCGCCGCCTCTGTCGAGAAACCGGCGACCAACTGGAGGTGCCCGCTTGGGAAGGTGATTTCCACCATAAAGGTATCAGGGCTGTCACAGACGATTCGGTAATCCGCCATTCCCTCTACATGGGGTGTCCGAGCCCGTAGGACGCAGCTATTCTGACGCCTCTCGTAGCCTCCAGGCGACCCGCTGCGTAGCAGTCGGCGCGGCGCTGGGCTCTGGACGCCTGACCTCGCAACCTTCGTTGCGGATCAATGGCTTGATGGCCGGAGATACCTGCGTCCATTATCCGCGATCAAGCGCGCCAGCCTTGGATCGGCGTGACCATTCTTGATGATCTTCTGCATCGTGCTGCTTATGCTGTAATTGCCGCATTTCGAGCACGAATAGTCCGCGCGGTCGCCGACTGGGGGAAGCAGCCTTGCGTCCGCGTTGCCGCAATGAATACAGACTGTTGTCACCGGCTGACTGCGATCGAGGGACATCTATAACTCAAGGTAAAGACGTCAACGTGCGAATGCCGGCGAAGGCGATCGGCGACGAGGCCATCCCCAAGCTCCTGTCCACCATCCGCCAGCGCACTGAGCGCGGCCGGGAAGTCGCTACGATGTTCCGAGAGGGACGGGCGGCCGATGGTATCGCCGCGATGCGCGAGGACGGGTCGTTCCACCTGGTTGCCGGCAGGCCAGAGAGGATCGTCGAGCGGGCGGTCGAACTATGGCGGAAGTTGACCGATGCCAACGCAGAGGATCGGGACTATTCGCTTCTTGTGATGACGCCAACCAGCACCCAGGCGCGGCAGGTCGTTATGGCCATCCGCCAGCATCGGCGCGAGGCCGGCGAGATCAGCGCGGCGGAAATCACGCTGAAGGCAAGGGACCCGAACAGCGGCGAGACGTTCAGCCTGGCGGTATCGATCGGCGACAGGCTGCGGATGTTCAGCCGTGTCTATGACGCGGACATCGGCGGCCGGAAGCGATGGCTGGCATCGAACGGCGATGTCGTCGAGGTCACCGCGGTCCAGCCGGAGGGGCTGCGGGTGCGCAACGCAGATGGCGTCGAGGGCAGGGTCACCTGGGCGCAGACGCGGCCCTGGCGCGCACCGAGGAATGATCCCGTGATGGTCACGTACGGCTACGCGGTCATCATCGATGCAGCGCAGTCATTGACGAAGTCGGAAGGCATTGTGGTGATGCCTGAAGGGTCCGGCCAGGTCACCTGATACAAAGCCTACACCGGTATGTCCCAGACGCGGGGCATTCCCTGGGATTGTAGGATCAGTCGAGCGACTGGGCCATGTGATTGGCTGATATGCGCCGCGTGGTAGGCTGCACTATTGGCCCCGATCCGTCATCGATCGGAATTTCCACCGTCAGTTCCGGGATCTCCGGCGGTGCTTTGCGGCGGGAAATAGATTCAACGGACCATGCCATCTCCCCTCGTGACGGACTCAGAACCGTAAGATCAGCGCATCCGCGCGCGGTCAGTGGATCGCCGACGCGCACTCCGAACGGTGTCGGTTCATGATTTCCTGGCGTTGAATGATCCAGGCAATGGCGGTGGCTTCGGACTCGAATGGTCCGGCGAAGATGCGCAAGCCGTCATCATCGATGATATAGATTCCTGTGCTGCGAACGCCGTAATCTGGCGGTTGGAGGTCCAACAGCTCCATCGTCTCCCCGCACTATTGTGTACGGGGACGGTAGGATTATCGGGCGGGTCCGGCCAACGCACGAAACCGAGATTCCGCACTCGGTATGTCCTGTGACGAAAACCGCGCAGCGGGTTCCGCACCAGCGGAACGAAGTGGAGCGCGAGCGTGCAGACGCAATATGCATTGCACGGCAATGCGACTTGCGCAGCGGCCCCAGCGCGATTCACCATTGCTGCGTGGCCATCCAATTCGCCCGCGCCCGCTACATCTCCCGCAGCTCCGGCGGCAGCGCCGTGCGCTCGGCGGCGTACAACGAACGCGCGGCCATCACAGCCGACCGCACGGGCGAGCTGTTCTACTTCCGCCATCGTGACGCGCCGGAGCACCATGAGGTGCTGTTGCCCGCGGGTGCAGACTCACGGTTCGCGAACAGCGCGGTGTTGTGGAACGCGGCGGAGGCGGCGGAGAAGCGCAAGGACGCGCAGGTCGCCCGGGAGATCGTGCTGGCGCTGCCGGCGAATGCCGAACTCACCGACGAGGACCGCGTCGGATTGGCCCGATCGTTCGCGCAACAGCACTTCGTTACCAAGGGCCTCGCGGTGCAGCTCGACGTGCACCGGCCGCATGAAGGTGAGGGCGAATCGGAGCGGGCGAACTGGCACGCACATCTGCGGATCACCAGGCGACGCATCGAGGGCGACCGGCTGGCGGCGAAGAAAGCGAGGGATCTCGATCCCGCGGTGCGGCTCGCCGGCGGGCGCGCCGTGGTGGCCGACGGCGAGGCCTGGGGCGAGCTGTGGCGCGATCACCAGAACCGATATTTTGTCGAACACGGGTTGACCATCCGGGTGGATCCGGCTGCGACGCACGCGCGGGAGCACATCGGCCCGGTGCGGATGCGCAA
Organism: Acetobacteraceae bacterium; assembly: GCA_035569235.1. Classification (GTDB taxonomy): domain Bacteria; phylum Pseudomonadota; class Alphaproteobacteria; order Acetobacterales; family Acetobacteraceae; genus JAMXLO01. Next base: position 3,479 of record DATMND010000517.1, read on the forward strand.
GGCCGGCGCGGCGATCATTGAACGCGCCGAGACCATCCGTCAGGCGAATGAGGCGGCGGCGCGCGATCCAGACCAGGTGCTGGCCACGCTGACGCGGCACAACGCAACATTCTCCGAGCGGGATCTCGACCGGCATCTGGTCAAGCACATCACGCCGGAGGCCGAGAGTGCCGCGGTGAAGACGGCGGTGCTCAAGCACACCGAGACGCTGGCGCTGTATGACCGGACGAACCGGAAAGCGGCCGAGCGCTACACCACGAAGACGGGCGCGCAGGAGATAGCGGCGCTCGCCGACGCGAAAGCAGTCGCTGGGCCGAGGGGTGCTCCTACCCTCGGCCCTTCGCTTATCCGCCCCACTGGCAGGCGCTGGATGGCGCTGGACGGCCAGACACTCAACCGTAGCGCGACTGCCACGGTCGCCAGACGCCGTGCGGCCCCTGCCGCAGCTTGTTCCTGCCGCGGCTCACGGTCGCCGGGGCGGAGGTGGCATCATCCATTCCTTTCCCTTGGTCAGTTGCCGGATGATCTCGGCCGACTGATCCAACTCCCTCTGGCTCTCTGGCTGCTTGACCTCACGCCCGGTGGGCGGCGGTTCAGTCGGCCGGCGCACAGGTGGCAAAATCCACGGCCGGATCGAGGGTTACCACCTGGTGCCCGAGCCACTGCCGGAAGCACTGGACCATGGGACCGATCTCGCGGGAGGGATATCGAGCACCACGGCGTCACCGCGCCAGGAGAACATGGTGGGGATGCCGATGGAGGTGGTCTTGAAGCCGGTGCGGCGGGGATCGACGAGCAGGGGCGCGGTGCCGCCCTGTCCCCAGCTGCGGCGGTCTGCCGGATCGAACGCCCATCGTGCCACGCGGGCCTGATCGACGCGGTAGGCCTCGCCGACCGCGATGGCGCCATAGCTCGGATCCGGACCCGGGAAGAGGCGGTACGCCTCGCGGATCGAGCGCCAGTCGGCGTGGCCGTAATTGTCGGCTCGGCCGCGGACCAGACACGGGCCGCGACCGGTGCCGAGTGTGCGGCGAATGGTGACGGCGCATCTGAGAGTTTCGAGTCATCGTGGAGCGACCGAGCTTCGCGAATGGCGCGTCAGCCGCCTCCATCGAGGACGCCGCCCTGCTCTTAGGGCCTGAGCCTGGATAACCGCATCATCCATCGGGCCGCCTCGGGGCGAAGGTATAGTTCCAGTCACCGTGGAAGTTGGCAGGTTGGATGTTGAGGGCTGCCATCTCGGCGTCGGAGACCTTGATG
>DATMND010000518.1:0-19277 GCA_035569235.1 Acetobacteraceae bacterium
AGTCTTGCCAATCACGCCCATCTTCAGGGCCGCCGCTATATCATACACCTGACCGAACAGCGTCAGCTCACTCGCCGCCCGCGGACCGATCGCGTGCTTGATGATCTCGCAGTAGACCGCCGGCATAGGTATGCCGATCGGCACCTCATTCAATGAGAACTGCAGAGCGCCTTCCGAGGCGATGCGATGATCGCAGCCGAACGCTGTGATCAGACCGCCAGCGTATGCATGGCCGTTGATCGCCGCCACGGTCGGCCGAGGATAGGTGAAGAGCCGCAGATTGGTGCCGCGATAGGCTTCGAACCAGGCATCGATCTCGTCAAGTGACTGTCGTGCGAACAAAGGGAAGTGGTGGTCGAAATCCAACCCCGCGGAGAACGCGGAGCCGCTCCCCGTTAGAACTACGGCGCAGTCGCTGAACTCCAATTCGAGGCGATCGAATGCTGCATGCAAGTCATCGAAGAACGCCGGGTTTTGCGCATTGACCTTATTTGTATTCATGGTCACGACGGCGACGTGGTCGTGTTTGCGCTCGATCGTCCAAGGCATAGTGACACTCCCAACTAACGGTTCGTGAGCGGCCGGGTATTGGTGCTCTTCGTTGCCACGAAGCGGCCTTGATGTGCGAGGGGGGTGGCGCTGTTGGCACAGCGCCGCCTCGGCAGCGCGCTTGATGGTGCGTGAAGCTGGCATAGTGCGTGGGATAGGGGCACCTCGATGACGGTTATTACGCCGCCTTTTGTATTCCCGATCGATACGCCACACATGCCTCGCCGAACGCGCGGAAGATCGCCAGACTCGCGCTGTCGTCGGCGTAGCCCCATTCCGGATGCCACTGCACCCCCATCGCAAAACCGCGTGCACCCTCTACCCGCACCGCCTCGATCGTGTTGTCCGGCGCCAGCGCCTCCACCACAAGGCCCGGCGCCGGCATGTCGATCGCCTGGCCGTGCAGCGAGTTCACCAGGATCTTCGTGCTCCCAACGATGCGGGCAAGCTGGCCGGACAGGAACACCAGATGTCGCGGCGCGTATTTTTCCTCGAGCCTGCCGGGGCCCGGGCGATGGTCCATCCGCTCCGGTGTCTCGTGCACCTGCTGCAGCAGCGTGCCGCCGAGGGCCACGTTCAGTTCCTGAATCCCGCGGCAGATCGCCAGCAGGGGAATGCCGCGAGCGATCGCCTCGGGGATCAGCCGCAGCGTCGTCGCATCGCGTTCCAGATCATGGAGCTCGGGCGTGAGACTCTCGCCGCCGTCGTAATGCGAGGGATGCACGTTGCTCGGGCTGCCCGACAGCAGCAGGCCGTCGAGCCGGTCCAGCACGGCAAGCGAGGCCTCGCCCATAGGCGGGATCATGATCGGCACCGCGCCGGCCCCGCCCAGCACGGCCGTGGCATAGCGCGCCGGCGTGTCGTGGAGAAGCTGGCCCTTCACTACCAGTCTTGCGCAGGCCGGGATGCCAACGATCGGGTGCATGCGGTTCGAACTCCTTCGCGATGCCGCGCAGTCTTTCAGCCCCAACTTGGCGATGAACGCAAGATGGGATCGCGAGGCTCTGGCAAGAGTGCCAGGCCATTCGTGCCGCACGGTTCGGCGGCGGAGACGTTATTCACTGCGGAGACCCAGAGAGCGCTGAGAAGGCGAGTGGATGCTTCCGCAGTTCACATCGTTTGATCGCGGCATGAACGAGTTTTGGCCCTCATCGACCTTGCCTTCTCGGCGCCCTCTGCGCCTCAGCGGTGAATTCTGCTCCTGAATTCACCTGTCATACTGGCGCAGGCTGCCGCGTGGCACGTTCGGCGCCATCGGCGTCCAATTCCTCAAGTCCGCGCTTCGCCGGCTCGATGCCCCATCGCGCAACGACTATGATCTGCACGATCAGCAAGCCGATCATCAGCGCGAGCACCCCGGCGACGCCGTCGGCACGGAACAGCGCAACCACGATGAACGGCGTCACGATGGTCGCGCCGCGCCCGAACATGTTGCAGATGCCGTTGGCGCGCAGCCGAACCTCGGTGGGGAACAGCTCCGACGTATAAACGCCGTACAGGATGGACGTCAGAATGTAGATGCCGACGATCAGCAGCAGGCCGACGCCAAGCAGCATCACCGGTTCAGCGACGAACGGATAAATCCCGCCCATCACGATCGTCAGGACCGAGGCGCCGATGATGCAGGCGCGGCGTCCCAGCCGGTCGGCACTGAACGCGCCCAGCGCGCAGCCGAGCGGAGCGCCGAGCGCAATCACCATCGCATATGCGAATGATCGCGTGATGCTCAGCCCTTGCTGTACGAAGAACGTCGGTATCCAGTTGACGAAGCCGAAGATCAGCGTGTTGGTGGTGATCAGCGTGACACTGCCCACCAGCACGCGCGGCAACAGGCTGCGGCTGAACAGGGCGGAGAACGGCACGGCCGGAAGGGGCAGCGTGGGTGCCGGCTGCGGCAGTGTGCGCCCATCGGCTGCCTCGCGTTCGATCGCCTGCATCAGCGCCTCGGCTTCGGCATCCCGGCCGCGCGCCTCGAGCCAGCGCGGCGATTCGGGCAGGCGCTTGCGGAGATACCAGACGATCAGTGCACCGATACCTGCGATGACGAACATCGGGCGCCAGCCGAAGATCGGTATGATCGCGGTGCCGAGGACCGCGGTCGCCGGAAACCCCGCGACGACGACGAAGGCCATGAAGGCAAGCCATTTGCCGCGGGTTTGGGGCGGCGCGAATTCGGTCATCGTCGAGTAGCCGACGACGATCTCGGCGCCCAGCCCCAGGCCCATGATGAAGCGCAACGCGATCAGCGTTTGCATGTCGGGCGCGAAGGCGGCAGCGATCGAGGCGAGGCCGAAGATCATCAGGTTGAACTGATAGGTGAACCGCCGCCCGAACCGATCGCCAAGGAATCCGGCAAGCAGCGAGCCGAGCGTCATGCCGATGAAGGTGAAGGATATGAACTGTGCGTTCTGTCCAAGCGTCGAGAAGTGGCTCTGCAAGGTCGCGCCGAGTACGTTGCCGCCGACATAGAGGTCATACCCGTCGAAGAACATGCCGGCGGCGATGAGCCAGAAGATGCGGTAGTGGAACGAGGAGATCGGCAGCCGATCGAGCCGGGCGCCGGCGCTCACGCCTTGCGACATCATTTTCCTCCGGTTCGTCTAGGTGCGTTGCCGGCCACGATCCGCCATCACCATGCCAATCGATCCGGCCAGCATCAACACTGCCATGCCGCGCGGCGTGCCGTCGGTGAGCAGGCCCACCATCAGCCCGCTGACCGCGCCGAGCAGATATTGGCCGGTGCCCATCACGGCGGACGCGCTGCCGGCATGCTGTGCGTGACGCGCCAGCGCGCCGACGATGGTGTTGGGGTTCAGCATGCCCATGCAGCTGATTGCCACAAAGATCGGCGCGATGACCAAGGGCAGGCGATGCAGGCCGGCGAATGCGATCACTGTCAGTGTCGCGGTCGCACCGAAATGCACGCGAGCGACCACCCGCAGCACGCGGTTGTGCCCGAAGCGGCGCAGCACGAGCGGATTGAGCTGTGCACAGCAGATCAGGCCGAACGAGTTGGCGCCGAAGATCATCGCGTATTGCAACGGCGTCAAACCGAAGCCCTGGATGAACACCGGCGACGAGCCGGCGAGATAGCCGAAGAACGCGAACGTGGCGAACCCGCCCATCGTCGCATGGCTCACAAAGCCGCGTTCGCGGAGGATGCTGCGATAGCGCGCAAGCTGCTTGCCGAGATGGAGGGTGACGCGTCGCTCGGGCGGCAGTGTGTCCGGCAAAAGGAACGCCACCAGCACGCAGCAGATCGCGCCATAGGCGGTAAGAATCCAGAAGATGCCGCGCCAGTCGGCGAAGGTCAGCACTGCACTGCCCAACGCCGGCGCCAGGATCGGCGCGGCGCCCATCACCAGTGCCAGACGCGACATCAGCACCGCGGCCGCGTGCCCTTCGGCAAGGTCGCGCACCACGGCGCGCGGGATCACCATGCCGGCCGATGCGCCGACCGCGGCCAGCGCGCGGAATGCCGCCAGCCACCCGATCGTGGGCGCAAGCGCGCAGCCAAGGCAGGCCAATGTATATAAGGACGTAGCTACGACAAGCGGACGCTTGCGGCCGAACCGATCCGACAAGGTACCCTGGCTGAACTGCCCGATCGCCAGCCCAGCGAACCACGCGGCGAGGGTAAGCTGCGCCGAGCCCGGCCGGGCGCCAAACGACGCTTCGATTGCCGGGAACGCCGGCAGGTACATGTCGGTGGTCGCGGGACCCACGGCCGTGAGAAAGCCCAGGAGGATCGGAAGCCAAGTGGGAAAGCTCATGCGGTCCGCACGCGCGTATTGTTGCGTACCCAGGCGGTGAACTCGTCATCCGACATCTTACCGCCCGCCAGCGCGAGCGTGGCGATTACTGCATCCCTATCGCTCACCGGAAATTCGCAGCCATTCAACTCAAGAAACGATTCCAGCGCGACGTACGCGGTGCGCTTGTTGCCATCGACAAACGGATGATTGCGCGCAATGGCGATGGCATAGAGCGCCGCCAACTCGGCCACATCGGGATCGCCGTAGCTGGCCCGGTTCAATGGACGAGCCAACGCGCTTTCGAGCAATCCTTCGTCGCGAACGCCGACCGCGCCGCCGTGCTCAGCCAATTGTTCATCATGGATCGCGACGACAGTCTGACGCGACAGCCAAACGGTCACTTGGCGAGTTCGCGCAAAACCGCCCGTCGCTTCTTCATGATCCGCTGCGCGACCGCCATCTGTGCCTCGAAATCCGGGTCGGCCGTTGTCAGCCGGATGCCGTCCGGTTGATCGATCGCGTAAACTGTGTCGCCCTTGCCCACGCCGAGCTTTACCAGCAGTTCCTTTGGCAGGATTACCCCAACCGAGTTGCCGATCTGGGTCAGTTTCAGCGCGTTCATGCGGTCCTCCTACGGCATACGGGGTGGGCGAGCCCACAGGCTCGTCCACCCTGTATAACACATGTAAGAACCAGCCGCTACAGGATGAACCGGCTCAGATCGCCCTTCTGCGCCAGCGGCGCCACCTTCTCGTTCACATAGGCCGCATCGACCACGACCGTCTCGCCGGCCTTGTCGGTCGCGGTGAAGCTGATCTCCTCCAGCAGCCGCTCCAGCACCGTGTGCAGCCGCCGCGCGCCGATGTTCTCGATCCGCTCGTTGATGTCCGCCGCAAGCTCCGCCAGCGCATCCACCGCGTCGTCGGTGAACGTCAAGGTCACCCGCTCGGTCGCCAGCAGCGCGGCATACTGCTTCACCAGCGAGTGCTCCGGCTCGGTCAGGATCCGTCGCAGATCAGCACGCGACAACGCCGCCAGCTCCACCCGGATCGGCAACCGCCCCTGCAGCTCCGGCAGCAGGTCGGACGGCTTCGCCAGATGGAACGCGCCGGAGGCGATGAACAGCACGTGGTCGGTCTTCACCGGGCCGTACTTCGTGCTGACGGTGGTCCCCTCGATCAGCGGCAGCAGATCCCGCTGCACGCCCTCGCGCGAGACGTCGCCACCGCGGAAGCCGCCCTCCATTGTGCGCGCTGCCACCTTATCGATCTCGTCGATGAACACGATGCCGTTGTTCTCGGCATACGACACCGCATCCTTCGCCAGCCGGTCGTTGTCGAGCAGCCGATCGGCCTCCTCCTGCTCCAGCAGACGCCGTGCCGCCTCGATTGTCAGCTTGCGCTTCTGCATCGGCCGCCCGCCGAACATGCCCTTCATCATCTCGCCCAGGTTGATCATCTGCCCCGGCGGCATGCCCGGAATGTCGAGCTGTCCGATCGGCATGCCGGCCGACTGGGCGACCTCGATCTCGAGCTCCTTCTGCTCGAACTCACCGTTGCGCAGCATACGGCGAAATTTGCTGCGCGTGTCCGCCGCGGCACCGTCGCCGACCAGCGCGGTGACCAGTCGCTCCTCGGCCGCGAGTTCAGCCTGCGCCTGCACCTCCTTGCGGGAGATCTCGCGCAGCATGGTGATGCTGGCCTCGACCAGGTCGCGGGCAATGCTTTCCACGTCGCGGCCGACATAGCCGACCTCGGTGAACTTGGTCGCTTCCACCTTGAGGAACGGCGCCTGCGCGAGCTTGGCCAGCCGCCGCGCGATCTCGGTCTTGCCGACGCCGGTCGGACCGATCATCAGGATGTTCTTCGGCACCACCTCCTCGCGCATCGCCTCCGGCAACTGCTGCCGGCGCCAGCGGTTGCGCAGCGCGATGGCGACCGCCCGTTTGGCCTCGCCCTGGCCGACGATGAAGCGGTCGAGTTCCGAGACGATCTCCCGGGGTGTGTAGGTTGGAACTTCCATCAGATGGTCTCGAGTATGACGTTGTTGTTGGTATAGACGCAGATGTCCGCGGCGATCTTCATCGCTCGCCGGGCGATCTCCTCGGCGGACAGGCCCTCCACCGCCATCAGCGCGCGTGCCGCCGACAGGGCGTAGTTGCCGCCCGAACCGATGCCGATCACGCCATCGTCTGGCTCCAGCACGTCGCCGGTGCCGGTCAGCGTGAAGCTGCGGTCCTTGTCGGCCACCGCCATCATCGCCTCCAGCCGGCGCAGATAGCGGTCGGTGCGCCAGTCCTTCGCGAGCTCGACGCAGGCGCGTTCGAGCTGGCCGGGGAAGCGCTCCAGCTTGGCCTCCAACCGCTCGAGCAGGGTGAACGCATCGGCGGTGGCGCCGGCGAAGCCCGCCAGCACCGTGCTGCCGACGCCGATCCGGCGGACCTTGCGGGCGTTGCCCTTGATGATGGTCTGGCCGAGCGAGACCTGGCCGTCGCCGGCCATGGCCACGTGCCCGTCGCGGCGGACGCACAGGATGGTGGTCCCGTGCCAACCCGTCGGGTCGGGCGATACGTAGGGTGTGTTGTGCATGACGGGCCTATGTGGGCTGGCGTAATCGTGAGAACAAGTAGGGGGTCGGTGCCCGCGTGTCGGCAGCCGGGGCAGGTGCACAGGAGGCAGCGCGGGCGACGGTTCGGAGTGCTTGTGTTGCCTTGGCGTGACCGCCGATGCAGTCGCCATTGCGATCGGTGAATTGGCAAATGGTCGCACGGCGTCACGTCGTGCCGCGTGCAGTCAGGGAAGATGAGCTAGTCCGTGTAGATTTCCTCGACGCTGATCGTGATCCCCAGAGGGTCGAGCCTGATCTCCCCACCTGTAAGCATTGCCGTCGTGACCGCGGCCGCATCATCGCGACGATGGTGAACGATCTGCTGTTTTGTCGGCCCAGATAACCAGATAATGGCGGACCGACGGGAGCCGAAAGTATTCGCGCAGCTTCCAGGCCCGGTCCGTGGCGCTTGTACCCGGAGACAGCACCTCGACGACCAGCAACGGATTTGGCACCGCTGTGCTGCCGGGTGCCAATCTGTCGCCGCAGTACAGGATGGCATCAGGCTCGTAGTCGCTATCGCCGATCTCAATCGTCATCCCGTCGCCGTTCACGTGGCACGGCACCCCCGCATCGCGAACCGCGCGCCGCAGCGCGAGCCATGCCTGCATCTTCCGGTCGTTGTGCTCCACCCGCTCGGGGGCCATCGCGACCACCACACCGTCGATGCGCTCGAACCGGCCGTGAGGCTGCTGCTCCGCCCAGGCCCTGTACTCGGCCTTCGTCATGCGCTCGAAAGGCTCGATGATTTGCGCCTTCGGCATGACGTGGCTCCTGGTCACGGTGGCGTCCGGCACATCAGGCGCCCTTTTTGCATAGCACCGGCTGGTTCAAATAATGCCGCAATTCTCGTGCCGAGGTCACGTGGTTGGCGGTGGCATCGCAGTGGCGCCGACGGCGCCGCGATGAACTTTGCAAGATCGCCATCGTTCTGACGCATGGCAGCCAAGAGTGGCCGATGGTGGGAGGCGTGCGGCAGACTGATCGCCGGATAAGATTCTCGGAAGGAATGACTGATGGCCTCAACAGCAGCAGAGCTTGCAGCCCGGCTCGACCGGCTGCCGATGACCCGGCACATCTGGTACCTGGTGACGCTGATATCGCTCGGCGGCTGCTTCGAGCTCTACGATCTGTTCCTGACCGCCTACATCGCGCCAGGCCTGAACCGGGCCGGCTACTTCACCCCCGACTCACTGGGCCCATTCAACGTCCTCGGCCCCTACGGGGTGGCCGGTATCGGCACCTTCGTGTTCGCCCTGTTCGCCGGCCTGTTCGTGGGCGCCATCTGCCTCGGCCATGTCGCCGACCACTACGGCCGGCGGACCGTGTTCACCTTCTCGCTGGTCTGGTACTCGATCACCACGGCGATCATGGCGTTCCAGACCTCGGGCTTCGCCGTCGATCTCTGGCGCTTCATCGCCGGCGTCGGTATCGGCGTCGAGCTGGTGACCATCGACACTTACGTGGCCGAACTGGTCCCCATGACGCATCGCGGCCGCGCCTTCGCCTACAACCAGTTCTTCCAGTTCCTCGCCGTGCCGATCGTGGCCTTCATCGCATGGCTGCTGGTGCCCACCGCACCGTTCGGCTTCGACGGCTGGCGCTGGGTCGTCCTGATCGGCTCGGCGGGCGCCATCGTCATCTGGTTCATCCGCCTCAGCCTGCCTGAATCGCCGCGCTGGCTGGCCCGGCACCGGCGCTTCGAGGAGGCTGAACGCGTCACGGCCGGCATCGAAGCCGGAGTGACCGCCGACCTGGGCGGACCGCTGCCGCCGCTGGGTCCGATCCAGGCCGAGGACGAGGGCGAGGGCACGTTCGCCGAAATCTGGGAACCGCCCTATGACCGGCGGGCGATCGTCCTGTCCGTGTTCAACTTTTTCCAGACCTTTGGCTATTACGGCTTTGCCGCCTGGGTGCCCACGCTGCTGATCGCCAAGGGCATAACGATCACCGCCAGCCTGCTCTATTCATTCGTCATCGCCATCGCCAATCCGGTCGGGCCGCTGCTCGGCACGCTGATCGCCGACCGCATGGAGCGCAAATGGCAGGTTTGCGCGGGCGCGACCGGCATCGGCGTGTTCGGCATGCTGTTCGCCAATGCCGGCGTGCCGCTGCAGTTGATCGTCCTCGGCGTGCTGGTGACGCTGTGCAACAACTGGATGTCGTTCAGCTTCCACAGCTACCAGTCCGAGCTGTTCCCCACCCGGATCCGCTCGCGCGCCGTGGGTTTTGTGTATTCCTGGAGCCGGCTGTCGGCCGCGCTGTCCGGGCTGGTGGTCGCCTACCTGTTGAACATCGGAGGCGTGAATGCCGTGTTCGGCTTCATCGCCTTCGCGATGGTGATGGTGGTGATTTCGATCGGCGCTTACGGCCCGCGCACGCGCGGGTTGGCGCTGGAGGCAATCTCGCAATGACGGATCGTTTCATCCGCCGCTGCGCTCGGCTCGCAGCTTCGCCCAGTAGTCCAGACGCTTGGTGATTTCGCGTTCGAAGCCGCGATCGCGCGGATTGTAGAACTGCTCGCGCGCCATACCATCGGGGAAATAGTTCTGCCCCGAGAACGCATCCTCTGCCGCGTGGTCGTATTCGTAGCCTGAGCCGTAACCCAGTTCCTTCATCAGCCTGGTCGGCGCGTTGAGGATATGCGTCGGCGGCATCAGCGAGCCGGTGGCCTTGGCCGAAGCGCGCGCTGCCCCATAGGCGGTGTAGATCGCGTTCGATTTCGGTGCGGTGCCCAGATAGATCACCACCTGTGCGATCGCCAGTTCACCCTCCGGCGAGCCCAACCGCTCATAGGTTTCCCATCCGGCCAGGGCCTGGGTCAACGCGTTCGGGTCGGCCATACCGATGTCCTCGGCAGCAAATCGCACAAGACGGCGGGCGATGTAGCGCGGATCCTCCCCGCCATTCAGCATCCGCGCGAACCAGTAGAGCGCCGCATCGGGGTCCGAACCGCGCAGCGACTTGTGCAGCGCGGAGATCAGGTTGTAGTGCTCTTCGCGGTCCTTGTCGTAGAGCGCGGCGCGGCGGGCAAGCAGCGCCGCAAGCGCAGCCGGTTCCATCGCCCCCGTATCGGTCGGCAAGGCAAATATCTGCTCGGCCATGTTGAGCACATAGCGCCCGTCGCCATCGGCCATCGCACGCAACGTCGCGCGCGCCTCGGCGTCCAGCGGCAGGGCGCGCCCGATTTCGCCCTCGGCCCGCGCGAGTAGCGCTTCCAGCGCCGCATCGTCCAGCCGGCGCAGCACCAGTACCTGGCAGCGCGACAGCAATGCGCCGTTCAGCGCGAAGGATGGGTTCTCGGTGGTGGCGCCGATCAGCGTGATGGTGCCGGTCTCCACCACCGGCAGAAATCCGTCCTGCTGGGCGCGGTTGAAGCGGTGGATTTCATCGACGAATAGCAGCGTGCCCTGCCCGGTCCGCCGCCGGCGCGCCGCTTCGTCGAACGCGCGCTTGAGGTCGGCAACGCCGGAGAACACGGCCGAAAGCTGCACGAAATGCAACCCTGAGCGGTCGGCGAGCAGGCGCGCAATCGTGGTCTTCCCGCACCCGGGCGGCCCCCATAGGATCAGCGAAGCGAGCGAGCTGCGCTCAAGCATCCGCGTGAGCGTGCCGGCGGGGCCAAGCAGATGGTCCTGCCCCACGACCTCGTCGAGCGTGCGCGGCCGCAACCGATCGGCCAGCGGACGGGGGCCGACAGGGGCGGCGGGCTCGGCAGGGGCACCGAACAGGTCGTCGGCGGTGGCGGTTGGTGTCGTGGGCACTGGGTGAAGATAGTCGGGCTATGGCAAAAATCGAAGCGATCGTCGGCACCGGCCTTGTCGCAGGGTGCCCAAACTGGAGTCCGGGCTAGAGCTCAGCCACCCAATCGGTTCAGATCGGCGAGATCCTGTGTGCGCTGCTTTACTCGCCGCTCATAACTCGCCTGGTTCTTGGTACACACAAGGCTGTATGGCCGACCGCGACGATCGGTCGCCGTGTCGAGATCGACATGGCTGCCGCGGATGGTCGCCGCAACATGTGAGCGGTGCTGCTCGGCAGCCCTGAAGTTCCAAACCTTCTGCGTGGAATCCGCGAGATACGCGCTGAGCTGCTTGCAGTGTCCGCATTGGCAGGTCACCGCACTCGCCCGGCGCCAGTCGGCCGGTGGCGCCAACGGCTCCGCGATGCGGGCACGCAGATGGGCCAGACACGCGGCACGTAGCGGCTCGATCGCGGGACCGCTGCTGACTGATTGCACCAGTGTCCGCAGCGCCGGAACAAGCACGCGATCCAGATCGTACGTCGTGGGCCACGCGAGAATGTGCCGGGCGGCGCGCTCCGCCAGCGTCAGGTCGGTCGCAACAAGTGCGGTCAGCAGATCGGCGACGGCAGTCGCTTCCATGCCGGGCCGACGCTGCCATGGCGTTTCCGGGGCTGAGCGCGTCGGATCGCCTGGCATCGCCTCAACCAGCCGCATCGCAGCACGACGCAGGTCGCCCGACCCACCGACAGCGCAGGTCAGCAGATTGGCGCACGCACCGAATAACGTCGCCGCGGCCCGCTCGACGATGAGCTCAAGCAGCGCCGTCTGCCGCGCTGCCGGCAACCGCCGAAGCCCCGCCAGAATGGCCTCATTATCGCCTTTGCCGTAAACGCTGGCCGCCGTGACCTGCGTCACAAATGCCTCGATGCGATCGGCGTCCTCGAGCCGAGCCAGCATCCCGAGCATGCGTGCCGCATCGCTCAACGTCGCGTCCTGCCGCGGATACCAATGCTGCGTCGGCCATTGCTCGATCATGTGTCCGGCGAGGTTGTGTGCTTTCTGCCAGAGCGCCGCCCGACCATCGCCGCCGCCGTCGGCCCAGCGCTGCACGATGTCACCGAGATACGGCAGCGTCACGGGCAGACCGGCCTGGCAGAGCACTGCAGCCGTACGGTCGCGCGGCCACAAAACCAGTGCGGCTCTGCGATAGGTGCGCTCAAACGTCGCGCCCTCGTTGCCGGTGGCCTCCTGAAAATGCTCCTCGTCGAACTCCAGATCGTCGAACGCAGCCGGAGGCGAAAGCTCTTCGTCCTTCACCGGCAGCCTACCCAGCGCAGATGGGCTGCCGTCGGGCGTTCGCCATTCCGACAGGCTGACCGCCCGGTCATCGACCTCGCCCGCCTCGAAATCATCCTCATCCGGCCCGGACCAGCCGCGCCCGCGCCCATAGTCGCCGGAATACTCCGCGGTGCCGCTTTCCTCGACGGTCACCAGCGCCAGAAGCAATTCACAGTCCGCCTGCGGCGCCGCGGATGCCAGCACGCCGGCGACCGCGGCATCGGCGCCCTTCAGCGTCGCAAACCCTAGCTCGGCCTGCGTGTAGGCATGCTCCAGCGGATAGACCAGTTTCTCCGGCGTGCCTCCGCCGGACGGCAATCCGCTTGCCGGCGCGGTCTTGCTCTCGCCCCATTGCCGCAGCAGCGCCCCGACGCGCGCCTGTTCGCGCTCGTAGCTCGGCGGTCCCGGCGGACGGCCGCGCCCGTGCCGTCGCAGGTTATAGACCAGCGTCAGGCGGCAGCCCGCCGTGATCGGCAACACCTCGTGCACGCAGTCGGCGTAGAAGGCCGCAAACGCGGCTTCCGACGGATCTTCGCATCGCGGATCGAGGCGAACCTCGCGGCCGGCATGGCGCACCAGCAGTTCGCCGCCGCTGGAGGTCGAAGGCAGCACGATCACCATGGTGGCGAACATGCCGGGCGCTTTCTCGGTATCGCGGTGGCCGACGAAGAAGCTGCCCTCGTCGTAGATCAGCAGCTTGTAGAACTCGGCGTCGATTGGCTCGCTTACGCCGAGCCCATCGGCCACACGGGCTACGATCGCGGCAAGGGTCCGGTCCCAATGCCGGCCCTGGATGTGGACGCGGTCCGGCCCGATCTGCCAGGTGCGGCGGACCGCCGGGTCAACCAACGTCTGCTCGCCGCGACCAAAGGGCGCCGACTCAGCCACCGCGATGAGCTTTTCCGCCTGCATTTGCAGCAACGGCAAGGCGACCGGCCCGACGCCATCAACACGCAACGATGGCGGCAGCAACTCGGTCGTGCCGGATGTATAGAAATCGCCGGGCCGGAGCACCGTGGCCAACAGCGAGGCAAGATCGGCGGTGATCGTTGACATCGGCGCCGCGCGAGACCGCCGGTTATGGCTCGGTCGCTTCCTCGTCCTGCTGCTGCACCGGCCCGCTATCCAGGCCCTTCGCACCCACATCGCGATCGACGAACTCAATCACCGCCATGGACGCGGCGTCGCCGTATCGCACACCGGCCTTCAGCACCCGGCAATAGCCGCCCTGCCGCGTGCGATAGCGGTCGGCCAGCGCGCCGAACAGCTTGCCCACGATCACATCGTCCCGCAGCTGCGCATAGGCCAGACGCCGCGCGTGCATTCCGCCGCGCTTGCCCAGCGTGATCAGCTTCTCGGCGACCGGCCGCAGCTCCTTAGCCTTCGGCAGCGTCGTGGTGATCTGCTCGTGCTTGATCAGCGCCACCGCCATGTTGCGGAACATGGCCTGGCGATGGCTGGACGTGACGCCGAGCTTTCGGCCGGCAACCCCATGACGCATGTCCCGCTACTCCCGTCGCGCGAAGAGCGCGCTCATCACTGACCCGCGAAGAGCGCGCTCACTACACCGTTCAGAACGGCTCTTCCAGCCGCTTGGCCAGATCTTCGATGTTCTCCGGCGGCCAGCCCGCGACGCTCATGCCGAGCGAGAGACCCATGGAGGTCAGCACCTCTTTGATCTCGTTCAGCGACTTGCGCCCGAAATTCGGTGTGCGCAGCATCTCCTGCTCGGACTTCTGCACCAGGTCGCCGATATACACGATGTTGTCGTTCTTCAAACAATTGGCCGACCGCACCGACAGCTCCAGCTCGTCCACCTTGCGCAGCAGGTTGCGATTGAACGGCAGGTTGTCTTCCGGCTCCTCGGCGCGAATCTGCTGCGGCTCATCGAAGTTGATGAAGAGCTGCAACTGGTCCTGCAGGATGCGTGCCGCCAGCGCCACGGAATCCTCCGGCGTCACCGCGCCGTTGGTCTCCACCGTGAGCAGCAGTTTGTCATAGTCGGTCACCTGGCCGACACGCGTAGGCTCCACGCGATACGAAACGCGCCGCACTGGCGAATAGATCGAATCCACCGGGATCAGCCCGATCGGCGCGTCCTCTGGCCGGTTTACGGACGAGGGCTGGTAGCCCTTGCCCAGATTCACCGTGAACTCCATCCCGAGCTTCACGCCGTCGTCCAGCGTGCAGATCACCAGCTCGGGGTTCATGATGTCGATGTCGTGCCCGGCCTGGATCTGCCCCGCACGCACCTCCCCCGGGCCGGTGGCCGTCAGCGCCATCCGCTTCGGGCCTTCGCCATGCATGCGCAACGCAAGCTGCTTGATGTTCAGCACAATGTCGGTGACATCCTCGCGGACACCGGGAATGCTGCTGAACTCGTGCAGCACCCCGTCGATCTGTACCGCGGTCACCGCGGCGCCCTGCAGCGACGACAGCAGGATGCGACGGATCGCATTGCCCAGGGTCATGCCGAACCCGCGTTCCAGCGGTTCGGCCACTATTGTCGCGACCCGCGAGGGGTCGGCGCCCGGCTCAACCTCCAGCTTCTCTGGCTTGATCAGGGACTGCCAGTTCCGCTGGATGACTGCACTTTGCCTCATATGTTCAACCTTTCGGACCGCGGCTGGGCCGGGGTCCCTCAACGACCCTCTGGGATCGGCACGTTTCCTCCCGCAACTGCGGGGCCCGCTTCAGACGCGCCGGCGCTTGCGCGGCCGGCAGCCGTTGTGCGGGATTGGCGTCATGTCGCGGATGGCGGAGATCGAGAACCCCACCGCCTGCAGGGCGCGCAGTGCGCTTTCGCGACCGGAGCCTGGCCCGCTCACCTCGATCTCCAGGTTCTCCATGCCATGCTCGCGCGCCTTCTTGCCGGCATCCTCTGCCGCGACCTGGGCGGCATAGGGCGTCGACTTGCGGCTGCCCTTGAAGCCCTGGCTTCCGGAGGACGACCACGCAATGGCGTTGCCCTGCGCGTCGGTGATGGTGATGACCGTGTTGTTGAAGGTCGCGGCGACATGGGCGACGCCGGACGTGATGTTCTTGCGCTCCTTCCTACGGGGGCGTGCACTCGCGGCGGGTCTCGCCATGTAATTGGGTCCTGTTCCAGGTTACGCCACCCGCATCGGGCGGCGGCGGATTCTCGTTCTGACCGGGCAGCAAACGCCGAAGCTGGCCTACTTGGTGACCTTCTTTTTGCCGGCAATCGCCACCGCCTTGCCCTTGCGCGTCCGCGCATTGGTATGGGTCCGCTGGCCGCGCACCGGCAATCCGCGCCTGTGCCGCAACCCTCGGTAGCAACCCAGGTCCATCAGCCGCTTGATGTTCATCGCGACTTCGCGCCGGAGATCGCCCTCGACGCGATAGTCTCGGTCGATCAGTTCGCGGATGCGCAGCACCTCATCGTCCGAGAGCTGGTTGACCCGGCGCTCGTCGGGGATCGTAAGCCTGCCGCAGATTTCGGCAGCCTTGGTGGGCCCTATTCCGTAGATGTAGCGCAATCCGATGGTCACACGCTTGTTGGTCGGGATATTCACGCCGGCAATACGTGCCACGCCGCTTGCTCCTGCCGCCCCGGCAAGGGGCTGTTTGATCCAAAATGCGGGAACGTCCGCTGGGGCGCAGCCCTGGGGGATGCACCGGAAGTGCGGAATATAGTCCGGGCGACAGGAGTGTCAACGCGGATTGATCAACTTCGTGTGATCACATCGCTCAATGGCACCGCATGAGTCGCTGCCGGGTCCAGAACAATGCCCAGGCGGCGATAGGCTGCCGCCATTTGATCGGCGTGGGCAGCGAGTGAGAATTTCGCAGCCTGGCACTTTCCCCGTGCAACCAGTTCAGTGCGCTTTTCCCGATCCGATCCCAGATCGCGAATTCCGCGCGTCATCGCGGAGACGTCGAGCGGGTTCACCAGCACGGCCGCATCGCCAGCGACTTCCGGCAGCGAACCGCCGGTCGATGTGAGCACCGGCACACCCATCTGCATCGCTTCCAGCACCGGCAGGCCAAAGCCCTCATACACCGAGGGAAAGGCGAAGAACGAACAGCACTGCATCAGTGCAATGATATGACGCCGCGGCAGGTAGCCGAGGTGTTGCACCAATGGCTTGTCAGTGCCGGGCACGAAGGTCTTGCCGAGACGCGCGATCAGGCCCTGAACGTCGTCATACAGCCAACCCAGCGGCCCGGCGAGCAACAGTTGCTGCCCTGTATTGGCGAGCGTGAATGCCTCGATCAATCGATACAGGTTCTTCTTTGGCTCCATTGCGCCGCAGAAAAACACGTATTGTCCCGGTTCGGTGCCATAAATATCCGAGACCAGCCGTTCCGCCTCCTCCTGCAGCAGGGCCGGGGGCGGAACCGAGTGCTGATAGACGACGCTGATGCGTTCGTCCGGCAGGCCAAGGATCGACACGAGATCCTCACGCGAGCGCTCGGATGTGGTGATGACGAGGTCGGCACGACGCGCGATCATCGCATGCAACTGCGCCGCCCGGCCACTGGTCTCGACATCGAAATGCGGGAAACGCAGTGGAACGAGATCGTGCAACGTATAGATATTCGGCACGCCGCGAACCGCGATCGGCGCCGGCCCCGCCCAATGCATCGCACTGACGCGATGCTCGATGGCAATCTCGGTGAACACGCGGCGCCGCGTGAACACGACATGCGAATGATCGCGAACGTCGTTGGCGTTGAACAGCGCGTCATGCGGGGGCAGGCGCGGCTCCAAGGTTTCGAGAGCCATGCCCTCGACCGGCACCGGATAGGCAGTCAGACGGCGACGATATCCGAAGCCGGTGCGCCACAGCATCGCAAGAGCCTGCACCCGCGGCGAGCGTTTCGGTACTCGGCCGAACACCTGGCTGGCCATGGCGATGCCCGGCACGTCCTTCAGTGGGCGCGCCGGACCGCTCAACAGCAGATCTACCCGCGCGCCGGCAGCCTGCAACGCATCGGCGACCGCTCGGGGGTAGGATCCGATTGCGGTCTGCTCTGACCGCAACTGCAGCGTCCCGTCCAGCAGGATTCTGGCCGCTCCGGAGCGCCCGCCGCATGTGGCGTCAATGTCAGGTCGCATCGCAGGTTCAATCCTTGGCCGATATGTTTGCGCGATGATGCGGCCGTGTTCCCGGCCATCGTCTATGCCGCGCTTCGAGTCAGCCGTCTACCTTCGCGTGCGAGGTGGCATGAACCACCACTCCACCGCGCAAGAGAGATCGGCGCAGTTCCTGGCGATAAGCGGGAAAGACGGGTGTGCTAAGCCGCCGTCGCAACCGGCGCGATTATAATTCATGGGTTTTGTATGTTGCTGCGGTTATTCCGTTGGCAGGACAAAAGAATCTTCGCAATTTGTGTGGACTCCTGCAAGCAGACTATGACATTGGACATCGTTGCCGTTCCAGACATGTCTGGAATGCGAGGAGCATGATGGCCGAGAGACTCCTGATCATCGACGATGAAATTGCCATCACCCAGGTCGTTGGGTCGATAGCCACGGAGTTGGGCGTGGAGTTCAGGGCGCTCAACGCGTCGCTCACCGCCGCTGAGGTATTCATGGAGTATCAGCCGGATGTCGTGATCATCGACATAATCATGCCCGGCAAGGATGGTATCGACGTACTCAACGACATCATGAACACCGGTATCCCGACGCGGATCGTACTGACCACCGGAGTCAGCGAAGGGTATCTGCGGCTGGCCCAGGCCATCGCCAGGTTCCATGGCGTCGAGCCCTTTCGTGTTCTGAAAAAGCCATTTCGCCATATTGAACTGGTCGAGATGCTGACGAACGTCGGCGACGGGCGGTCACTGACCGGCATCGACACCGTCAGTTCATAGGCCGTCCGGCGCAATCGATCGCTTCAGGAAAACCACAGACGCAGGGTCGCCGCGACAGCAATGGCGATCAGTGACCTGGGTGCCCCGATCGGGTCGCATCGGTTCTTGCGCGAGATGCGCCGCAGCCCTGTGTCGCGTCGCACTCAGTCCGCGGCCTCCATCGGAAGGTTGAGGCGATAGGCTCCGTGGACGGTGAGCAACAGAGCCGGGTCCCTCGGATCGGGCTCTATCTTTCGGCGCAGGCGGTAAATGTGTGTCTCCAGCATATGGGTCGATGCGGCCGCATCGTGACCCCACACGCCTCGCAAAAGTATCTCACGATCCACCGGACGGCCATCCGATCGACAGAGAACCTTGAGGATTGCCACCTCCTTGGCAGTCAACCAGATACGGCGTTTCTTGATCGGGTTGCTCAACAGCTTCTTGGCGGGATGGAAGGTGTATGGCCCAATCGAAAAGACAACCTCGTCCCGGCTGTCGAACATCCGCATCTGAGCGCGCAGCCTTGCGAGCAATTCATTCAAACGGAATGGTTTGGCGACATAGTCGTTGGCACCACAATCGAGCCCACTGACGATATCAGCCTCGCCGTCCCGTCCGGTCAGCATGAGGATGGGGATCGCATGACCTTGCTGCCGGAGCTTTGCGCAAAAGTCGCGCCCGTCGCCATCGGGCAGCCCAATGTCGAGCAGTACTGCATCGAAGGCTCTGTTGTCCTCAGCGATGATTGCCTCAGCCTCATCGAGCGTCCCCGCGGTGAAGATGACGAAGCCATGCTCGACCGCCAGGTGATCCGACAGAATTGCCCGGACTTCCGCATCATCCTCCACGATCAGGATGGATCGCTTAGCCGTCATGATGCCGCCTCCTGATTCAAGTTCTCTTCTCGGTTTCACCGTGCCGCGTTTCTGCGCGGCCGGACCGCACCAGTCTGAAATCGGCACCGCTTCGCGATGGCCAGCATTCTCAGTCCCAATCGAGGTGACCAGTGATGCAACCAACGGTTCAGCGGCTCCATCCGTGCGCCATGGCTGCCGCTTCCTCGGCGCGCGACAGGCTGGGTCCCAGTTGGCCGACCATAGCGGCGGCTGCCGGCGCTGCGCCGGCCGCAGCCGCATGTCCGGCCTCGCCGCTATGGCCGCCGTGACCACTGTTATCGCCGACCTCGGCTGCCTCATTGCGCTCGCCTACCTCGTTATGCTCGCCTACCTCGTTGTGCTCGCCCACCTCATTGAGGCCGCGATCACCGTGCCCGCCCGGACCGGCATGCCCCCCTGGACCGGCATGCCCGCCCGGACCATCGTCGCCGGTTGGACCGCCGTGTCCCGCCGCACCACCATGTCCACCGTCGTGGCCGCTGGAATTTGCGTGGTCGCCGACTGCGCCATGACCGCCGCCGCTTGCACCGCTGTTGGCACCCTGGCCACCGTGATCGCCGC
>DATMND010000519.1:0-20842 GCA_035569235.1 Acetobacteraceae bacterium
CTGAACAAACGGTCTCCCGAGCAGCCGACAGCCACGCCGGCCCCCGAATCGCCGACTGCCGCTTCGACGCCAGTGCCGCCTGCGCCGCAAGCTGTGCCGGCACCCACCCCGCCGGCTGCGACCCTGCCGGAGGCGGCGCCCCCGGTCATTGCCCTCGCGCCCATCGTGCCGCCGCCTGCCGCCCAGCCACCGCCGCCCCCACCCCCACCGATCTCGGACACCGCGGCCAGCTCGGCCAAGGCAGTTGGTGCAGGGCTTCGGGTGACGTTCGGTGAAGGCGAGACCGACCTCAGCCCGGCGAGCGCAGGCGCCATCCAGAACCTCGTCCGGACCGGACCGCAAGGCGACAGCATCAGCTTCAACGTGGTGGCCTATGCCGCCGGCACGCCGGAAGACCCCTCCACCGCGCGGCGTCTTTCGTTGGCGCGCGCCCTCGCCGTTCGCAGCGCGCTGATAGCGGATGGGGTGAGCTCGACGCGGATCTATGTTCGCGCGCTCGGGGCGCAGGCCGGTGACGCGCCGGCCGATCGGGTGGACCTTTCGGTGCTGGGCGCCAATGCGCCGTCGGTCCCGGCCAGTGCGCCGGAAGAGGCTCCGGCAACCCCGCAGAGCCGTCAGCAATGACGCGGCCGAATACCTACCTGATTCGGATGGGCGTGTTCCTGCTGCTGGTCCTGCTCGTCGCCGCCCTGCTGTCGCCCGTCCTGCTCACTGCCTACGGCAACAATCCGCTCCTCAACAGCCTGATCCTACTGGTCGCGCTGATCGGCGTCGGCTGGAACCTCCGTCAGGTGCTGCGGCTTTCACCCGAGGTCACCTGGCTGGAGACCTACCAGACCGCCCGCCCCCGACTTGGCTCGCTGCCGTCGCCGAAACTGTTGGCGCCGATGGCCAACATGCTGGCCGCGCGCGAGGAGCACAGCCGCACCGACCTCGCGCGGTTCACGCTCTCCGCCGGCGCGATGCGCAGCCTGCTGGACGGCATTGCATCGCGCCTTGACGAGAGCCGCGAGCTGTCGCGCTACATGACCGGCCTGCTCATATTCCTTGGTCTGCTCGGCACGTTCTGGGGTTTGCTGAAGACGGTCGGCGCGGTGTCCGAGGTGATCGGTTCGATGTCGGTCGGTTCGGGCGACCTCAACGTCCTGTTCGAGCAGCTCAAGTCTGGGCTTGCGAAGCCGCTCGCCGGCATGGGCACGGCATTTTCGGCCTCGATGTTCGGCCTGTCCGGCGCGCTCGTGCTGGGCTTCCTGGACCTCACCGCGGGCCAGGCGCAGAACCGCTTCTTCAACGAGCTGGAGGAGTGGCTGGCCGGCCTGACCCGCCTCTCGTCGGGTGTGCTGGCGGAAGGCGAGGGTTCGGTGCCGGTCTACGTGCAGGCACTGCTGGAACAGACCGCCGAGAACATGGAGAACCTCCAGCGCATCCTGCAACGCGGCGAGGACAGCCGCTCGCAGGCGAACCAGGCGGTGCTGGCTCTCACCGAGCACATCGCCACGCTGTCGGATGCGATGCGCACCAGCCAGCACCTGATGCTGCGCATCGCCGAAGCGCAGTCGGCGATCGCGCCGGCCCTGCAGCGGCTCGCCGATCACCGCCGCGACGCCGGATTTGACGATGCGGCGCGCGCGCATCTGCGCAACATCGAGCTGTATCTCCAGCGCCTGCTCGCCGATGCCGAGCAGGGTCGCGCGCAGGCGACGGCGGAGCTGCGCAACGACCTTCGCATTTTGACCAGGACGGTCGCCGCCCTGGCTGAGGAGCAAAAGTAGGCGATGGCTCTGACAGTACGCCGGCGCGGCGACAACGGACTATCGCCGTGGCCCGGCTACGTGGATGCGCTGTCCACGCTGCTGATGGTCATCATCTTCGTGCTTCTGGTGTTCGTGCTGGCGCAGGCCTTCCTGTCGGTCGCGCTGACCGGACGCGACAAGCAGCTCGATCGCGTGAACCGCCAGCTCGCCGAAGTGAGCGACATGCTGTCGCTCGAGCGTGGCCGCAGCAGCGATCTGCAGCAATCCATCGCCCAGCTCAACCGCGACCTGGCAGCGACGAGTACCGCGCGCGATACGCTGACGCAGCAGCTTGCAACCTTCAAGGAGCTGGCCGAGCGGGCCACTGCCGACCGCGACACGCTACGCGTCGATCGCGACCGGTTGTCGCAGCAGCTTGCCGATGCCGCGCTGCAGCTGCAGTCCGGCGCGGCGCGGACCGAGCAGTTGCAGAAAGACCTCACCGCAGCCTCCGGCCGCACCGACGCCGCCACCCAGGAGACTGCCAGGGTCGCAACGCAGCTTGCGGACACGCGGCGCCAGCTTGCATTGGCGCAGTCACAGCTTGCGGAAATGCAGAAGCAGATCGCCGATCTCGACAAGACGGTGAAGGCCGACAAGGACACGATCAGCGCGCGGCTGTCCGACCTTGCCAAACTGGCCGAGCAGAACCGGGCGCTTGCCGCACTGCGCGACGAACTGGAGAAGCAGGCACAGGATTCGGCTGCCCGCACGATGACGGAGCAGCAGCGCCGCGCTGCGGTCGAGGCGCAGCTTTCCGGCGAGAAGCTGCTCGGCGACTCCGCCCGCGCGCAGATCGCGCTGTTGAACCGGCAGGTGGATGAGCTGAAGGCGCAGCTCACCTCGGTCGCCAACGCGCTGGACGTGGCCCAGACGCAAGGGAAAGAGAAGGACACCCAGATCGCCAATCTTGGCCAGAAGCTGAACGTGGCACTGGCCTCGAAGGTCGAAGAATTGCAACGCTATCGCAGCGAGTTCTTTGGCAAGCTGCGCGACGTGCTGGCGAATCGCCCCGGCATCCAGATCGTCGGCGATCGGTTCGTGTTCCAGAGCGAGGTGCTGTTCCCGGTCGGCAGCGCCGAGCTGACACCGGCGGGGCAAGCGGGCATCACCGCGCTGGCGATCACCATCAAGGACATCGCCGCGGAAATACCGCCCGATATAAAATGGATCATGCGGATCGACGGTCATACCGACCGCCAGCCGATCCGACCCGGCTTCCCGTTCGCCTCCAACTGGGAACTGTCCACAGCGCGCGCCATCACGGTGGTGAAGCTGCTGATAGCCGATGGCGTGCCGGCCGAGCATCTCGCGGCGACCGGGTTTGCGGACAATGAGCCGCTCGACCCTGCCGACACGTCGGACGCGTACGCGAAGAACCGGCGCATTGAATTGCGTCTGACGGACCGGTAGACGAGGACCAAGTCACGTGTCGTACCGGCAAAGGCATCTGCTGGCGATCGAAGGGCTGCATCCGCCCGAGATCGGCCATCTGCTCGACCTTGCGGAGAGCTACGTGTTGCTCAACCGGTCGGGCAAAACGCAGCGGGACGTGCTGCGCGGGCGCACCCTGATCAACCTGTTCTTCGAGGATTCGACGCGGACGCGGACCAGCTTCGAGATTGCGGGCAAGCGGCTTGGGGCGGACGTGATCAACATGTCGGTCTCGACATCCTCGGTGAACAAGGGTGAGACGCTGCTCGACACGGCCGCGACCCTGAACGCCATGCATTGCGACCTGCTGGTGGTGCGGCATGATCAGTCGGGCGCACCCAACCTGCTGGCGCAGAAGGTCGACGCTGCGGTGATCAACGCCGGTGACGGCACGCACGAGCACCCCACCCAGGCGCTGCTCGACGCGCTGACGATCCGACGGCGCAAGGGGCGGCTCGAGGGGCTGACGGTCGCGATCTGCGGCGATGTGCTGCATTCGCGCGTTGCCCGGTCCAACATCCATCTGCTCACCACCATGGGAAGCCGGGTCCGCGTGATCGGGCCGCCGACGCTGATGCCAGCCGAGGCGGGGCGGCTGGGCGTGGAGGTGTTCCACGACATGGAGCGCGGGCTGGCCGGCGTGGATATCGTGATGATGCTCCGGCTGCAGCGGGAGCGGATGCAGCACGGGCTGGTGCCGAGCGCGCGGGAGTATTTTCGGTTTTTCGGCCTTGACGCGGCCAAGCTGGCGTTCGCCAAGCCGGATGCGCTGGTGATGCATCCGGGGCCGATGAACCGCGGCGTGGAGATCGACAGCGCGGTGGCGGACGACCCGCGGCGCAGCGTGATCAGCGAGCAGGTGGAGATGGGCGTGGCAGTCCGCATGGCGGTGCTGGATACGCTCGCGCGCGGGCATGGACGGAATGAGCCCTGACACCCCGTCCCCATCGGTGCACTCCCTCTCCCGCGAAGCGGGGGAGGGCCGGGGTGGGGGTGACACGTTCTTCACCGGCGTCCGACTTCTCGATCCCGCCTCCGGCCTCGACCAGCACGGCGACCTGCTGGTGCGCGACGGGCGCATCGTCGATTTCGGCCCAGGCCTCGGGCACCCGGACGGCGCCATCGTGGTGGCCGAAGACGACGCGATCCTCTGTCCGGGCCTCGTGGACATGCGCGCGGCCCTCGGCGAGCCCGGCTACGAATATCGCGAAACCATCGCATCGGCAGCCGATGCGGCGGCGGCCGGCGGCGTCACCACGCTCGCCGCGCTGCCGGAAACGCTGCCCGCGATCGACGATCCCGCCCTGGTCCGCCTGCTGCGCGCCCGCGGCGAGGAGACCGGCAGCCTGACCATCCTGCCCTACGGCGCCGTCACCACCGGTTGCCGTGGCGAGGAACTGGCCGAACTCGGCCTGCTGCGCGAGGCAGGCGCGGTCGCCTTCACCGACGGCAGCCGCGCCATCGGCCCGGCGCGGCTGATGCGGATCGCGCTGTCCTACGCGCGCGGCTTCGGCGCCCGCATCGTGCAGCATCCCGAGGACCCTTCGCTTGCCGCCGGCGGGGCCGCCACCGAGGGCGAACTCGCCACCAGGCTCGGCCTGCCCGGCATCCCCGCCGCCGCCGAGGCCATCCTGGTCGCGCGCGACATACGGCTTGCGGCGCTCACCGGTGGGGCCGTTCATTTCGCCCATGTGTCCACCGGCGAGGCGCTGGCTCTGATCCGCCAGGCGAAGGCCGATGGGCTTGCGGTGACCTGCGACACCGCGCCGCCCTATTTCGACCTGAACGAGACGGCAATCGGCGATTTTCGCACCTACGCCAAGCTGTCGCCGCCGTTGCGCAAGGAGGCGGACCGGCTGGCTGTTGTCGCCGCGCTGGCCGATGGCACGATCGACGCCATCGCGTCCGACCACCAGCCGCGCGACGCCGACGACAAGCGTCAGCCCTTCGCGCTGGCCACCCCCGGAGGCACCGGGCTCGCCACCCTGCTCGGGGTGACGCTCGTCCAGGTCCACAACGGCGTACTGAGCCTTGCACACGCGATCGACCTGCTCACCGCGCGGCCCGCAAAGTTGTTAGGTATCGAGCGCGTCAGACTGGCCAAGGGTCTTCCGGCGGACCTCTGTCTGTTCCATCCGGACCGCGTCTGGCGGGTGGAGGCAGGCAAGCTGCCCGGCAAGGCGCAGAACACGCCGTTCGACGGCCGCGCCCTGGAGGGCGTCGTGCTGGGGACATGGAAGGCCGGGCGGCGCGTGTTCGGGTAGCGAATGTGCCCCCGGCAGTCTAGATTGGATCGTCAATTCTAGATTGGCGAGGCACGCATGGCACTGAGCCTTAAGGATCCAGAGACAGATCGGCTGGCGCGAGAGGTGGCGAAGCTCACCGGCGAGAGCCTTACCGAGGCGGTTCGCAACTCCCTCATCGATCGCCTGGCGAGGGAACGTCTACGTCGCGGCCGACCGGCTCGACGGCTGGCCGAGACCCTAGATGCACTGGCCCGCGAATGCGCGGCCCTGCCGGACCTCGACACCCGTTCCGCCGATGAGATTCTGGATTACGACCAGAATGGCATGTGGCGCTGATGGTGATCGACACTTCGGCCATCATCGCCATTCTGCTCGACGAGCCGGAACGCGCGGCATTTGATCGGCATATCGAAGCGGACCCGGTGCGTCTGGTATCGGCTGTCGGTCGAGTCGAGGCGGGCATGGTGATCGAGACAAGGAAAGGCGTCGCCGGGCGAAGGCGGTTGGAACGGTTTCTCCACTTGATCGCCACCGACATCGTGGCGGTAACGCCGGAGCAGGCCGAAATGGCGCTGGAGGCATTTCGGCGTTTCGGCAAAGGACGACACCGAGCCGGGTTGAACATCGGGGACTGTTTCGCATACGCCGCAGCCAAGGCCACTGGTGAAAAGCTGCTGTTCAAGGGAGACGACTTCACGCGGACCGATATCCTGCCGGCACTGTCTGCCTGATTCGCACCGAACCACACTCGATGCTTCCAGTCGCGTTCACGCTTCTCGGCTACCTGCTCGGATCGATCCCGTTCGGGCTGCTGCTCACCCGTGCCGCCGGCCTGGGCGACATCCGCAGGGTCGGCTCCGGCAACATCGGCGCGACCAACGTTCTGCGCACCGGCAACAAGGCGCTCGCCGCGGCGACGCTGCTGCTGGACGGCCTGAAGGGGGCGGTCGCCGTGCTATTGGCAACCTGGCTTGGCGGCCACGAGGCCTTTTTGTGGGCCGGCATCGGCGCAGTGCTCGGCCATGCCTTCCCGGTCTGGCTGGGCTTCAAGGGTGGCAAGGCGGCCGCCACGTCCTATGGCGTCCTGATCGCCGCTTCCTGGCCGGTCGGGCTCTGCGCCGGCGCGATATGGCTGGCCACGGCGGCAGCCACGCGGATCTCGTCCCTGGCAGCGCTGGTTTCCTTCGCACTCGCGCCGGTGCTCGCCGCCATTCTGGCCGATCCGACGGTCGTTAAGCTTGCGTTGGCGATCGCCGTGCTTGTGTTCGCCCGTCATCACGCAAACATCCGCCGGCTGCTGGCCGGCACCGAGCCGCGCATTGGTCAAAAAGCATGATCCCAAGGAACGGACGCCGGCCGATGCGCTGGACCGGCTGCGGCTTGCCCGCTCGGAAGGCGTCGGCCCCGTGGCGTATCGGCGTCTGCTCGCGCGCTACGAGACCGCCGCCGCGGCATTGGACGCCCTGCCAACCCTCGCGCGCGCCGGAGGACGCCAGGCGGCGCCCTCCATCCCATCCGTTGTCGATGCAGCCCGCGAACTGGATGCCATTGAGCGACTTGGCGCGCGATTGATCTTCGCGGCCCAGCCCGACTACCCGCCGCTGCTTGCTCTGCTGGACGATGCGCCCGCCGTTCTGGCCGTCTTGGGCGATCCCGCGCTGCTTTCGGCCCGGGCTGTGGCCCTGGTCGGCGGCCGCAACGCCTCGGCCAACGGACAGCACATGGCGGAGAATCTCGCCGCCGACCTTGCGCATACGCTGGTGGTGGTCTCCGGCCTCGCTCGGGGAATCGACGCGGCCGCGCACAACGGCGCGTTGCAAACCGGACATACGGTTGCCGTGATCGCGGGCGGCCTCGACGTGCCCTACCCGCCCGAGCACGCCGACCTCCAACGCCGCATCGCCGAAGCGGGCGTCGTCATCAGCGAGGCGCCGCTGGGCACCACCCCCCAGGCACGGCATTTCCCGCGCCGCAACCGCATCATCGCCGGTCTCGCGCTCGGCGTGGTGGTGGTGGAAGCGGCGCTCCGTTCCGGCAGCCTGATTACCGCGAGGCTGGCGCAGGAGGCCGGACGCGAACTGTTCGCGGTGCCCGGCTCGCCGCTCGACCCCCGTTCGCGCGGCGCCAACGACCTGATCCGCCAGGGCGCCCACCTGACCGAGACGGCCGCGGACGTGCTGGAGAACCTGCCGGATCATCCGCAGCGGGAGGGACTGAGCCGCAGCCCGTTGTTCGCCCGCGGCACGGTTCCAGGGGCCGCCGAAGCGCCCGCGGCATGGGAAGAACCCGCCGAAGGGCCTGTCGACCTTCTCGAGGCGCGTATGCAAGTCATTGATTTATTGGGCGTTTCACCAACAGCCGTTGACGAGGTCGTGCGCCGCTGCCAGTTCTCTGCGGCGGCGGTCATGGCGGTACTCCTCGAATTGGAGCTCGCCGGCCGCATCCAGACGCTGCCGGGGAGCCGGGTGGCGCTGCTGCTGGAGGCCGGTTCCTAGGTTCCGCAAAGGTCGCAATGTCAGACGTTGTCGTCGTCGAATCCCCTGCCAAGGCCAAGACCATCAACCGCTATCTCGGTGGCGGCTACACCGTGCTGGCCAGCCTCGGGCACGTGCGCGACCTGCCGCCGAAGGATGGCTCGGTGCGTCCCGAGCAGGACTTCGCCATGGACTGGCAGTCCGACGCGCGGGGAGAAAAGCAGGTCGGCGCCATCGCCAAGGCGCTGAAGGGGGCGAGCACGCTGTATCTCGCCACCGACCCGGACCGCGAGGGTGAGGCGATCTCCTGGCATGTGAAGGCCATGCTCACTGACAAGAAGGCGCTGAAGGGCGTCAATGTCCGCCGCATCAGCTTCAACGAGATCACCCGTACCGCCGTCCGCTATGCGATCGCCCATCCGCGCGACCTCGATCAGCCGCTGATCGAGGCGTATCTGGCGCGCCGGGCGCTAGACTATCTGGTCGGGTTCACGCTTTCCCCGGTGCTGTGGCGCAAGCTTCCCGGCAGCCGCAGTGCGGGGCGCGTGCAGTCGGTCGCGCTGCGCCTGATCTGCGACCGCGAAGCCGAGATCGAGGCGTTCCGCTCGCGCGAGTACTGGACGGTGGAGGCGGACATCCTCACGCCGGCCAATGCGCCATTCACCGCGCGACTCACGCATTTCGAAGGCAAGCGGCTGGAGCAGTTCGATCTTTCCAACGAACAGCTCGCTATGCGCGCCAAGGCCGCCGTCGAGGCGGGCCGCTTCACCGTCGGATCGGTGGAGAAGAAGCGCGTCAAGCGCAACCCGCCGCCGCCGTTCACCACCTCGACTCTGCAACAGGAGGCCTCGCGCAAGCTTGGCTTCGGCGCGCAGCAGACCATGCGTCTGGCACAGCAGCTGTATGAGGGCGTCGATATCGGCGGCGAGACCACCGGTTTCATCACCTACATGCGCACCGACGGCGTGCAGATGGCGGGCGAGGCGGTGGCGGCGATCCGCGACCACGTGCTGGGAGCCTACGGTGCCGATTATGTGCCCGGCGCGCCGCGCGAGTATCAGAGCCGGATCAAGAACGCGCAGGAGGCGCACGAGGCGATCCGGCCGACCGATGTCGCGCGCACGCCGGACAGCGTTTCCGGCTATCTCAATCCCGATCAGCGCCGGCTGTATGAGCTGGTGTGGAAGCGCGCCGTCGCCTCGCAGATGCAGTCTGCCGAACTTGACCAGGTCAGCGTCGAGATCACCGACGGCAAGGGTCTGAGGCTGCGTGCCACCGGCTCCGTCGTGGCGTTCGACGGCTTCCTGAAGCTGTACCGCGAGGATCAGGACGACGCGGCGGAGGAGGACGAGGGCCGCATGCTGCCGCCGATGGCGGAACGCGATCCGCTAAAGCTCGCCACGGTGAATGCGCTCCAGCACTTCACCCAGCCGCCACCGCGCTATTCCGAGGCAAGTCTGGTGAAGAAGATGGAGGAATTGGGGATCGGCCGGCCCTCCACCTATGCCTCGATCCTGTCTGTGCTGCAGGACCGCAAATACGTCCGCCAGGAGAAGCGCCGCTTCATCCCCGAGGATCGCGGGCGGCTGGTCACCGCGTTCCTGGTTAGCTTCTTCGAACACTACGTCGATACCGGCTTCACCGCGCAGATGGAGGAGCAACTCGACGATATTTCCGCGGGCCAGGCCGACTGGCGCGCGATGATGCGGGCGTTCTGGGAGGGATTCTCGCACGCGGTCGATCAGACCAAGGATCTCAAGATCAGCGACGTGATCGCCGCGCTAGACGAGGATCTGGGGCCGCATTTCTTCCCGCCGCGCGACGACGGGTCCGACCCGCGCGCCTGCCAAGCCTGCGGCAACGGCAGACTTGGCCTGAAGCTCGGGCGCTACGGCAGCTTCATCGGCTGCTCGAACTATCCTGCGTGCCAGTACACGCGTCGCCTGGCCATCGAAACCGGCGACGACCAGGGCGAGACACTAAAGGAGGGCCTGCGTGTACTCGGCCCACATCCCGACACCGGCGAGGAGATCACCGTCCGCCGCGGCCCGTACGGGCTCTACGTGCAGCAAGGCGAGAACGGCGAGGACAAAGATGCGAAAAAGAAGGTCAAGCCGAAGCGCACGTCGCTGCCGCGTGGCGTGGACGGTGAGCAGATCACGCTCGAACAGGCAATCGGCCTGCTGTCGCTGCCGCGCGCCATCGGCGCCCACCCCGAGACCGGCGAGACGATTGAGGCCGGCATCGGCCGCTTTGGCCCCTATGTGCGCATGGGCGCGATCTACGGCTCGCTGGACCGCGACGACGATGTGCTGAATATCGGCATCAACCGCGGGGTGGATCTGATCGCACGCAAGATGGCCAGCGTGCGCACGATCGGCGCGCACCCTGGCGACAAGGAGCTGATCGCGGTGCGCAAGGGACGCTTCGGTCCCTACGTGCAGCACGGCAAGACGGTCGCCAACCTGCCGCGCGGCGTGATGATGGAAGAGATCACGCTTGAGCAGGCGGTGGCGCTGCTGGCCGAGAAGGGCAAGCAACTGCGCCCGCGCGGCGCAGCCGGGCGGCGCGGACGTGGGGCTGCGGCGGCGAAGCCGGCGCCAGCGGCCCAACCGCCGGCCGAGAAAACGCCGGCCAAGGGGAAAGCCACGCCGGCGAAGCGGCGGATTGCCAAAGTCAAGCGTGCGGCGCCGAAGACGACCGCGAAGCGAGCTGCTGGCGCCAAGGCACCGGCGAAGAAGAAGGCTGCGGCTCGTGCCAAGAAGGCTGCGGCCCGCGCGTCGACACGGCGGCAGGCGGGGCGGTAGAGGCCGCGCGTTCGGACGCCACGCTATTGCCGGTTTATGCTAGAGTCGCTGTATGATGAAAGGCATACGGTTTCGCAGCCATGGCTACAACCACACTGACAGATGACCCCGTCCTAATCCGCTTTCGCGAGGCGCTGGATGAGCTCTACGGAACCCGGAACATCGAGCGTGTCGTGCTGTTCGGTTCCCGTGCGCGTGGCGACGCGCGGCCCGATTCCGACTACGACGTTGCAGTCTTCCTGAACGACCCCGGGGAGCTTTGGGACGATCTCGGCAACCTTTCCCACATCACCACGGCGATCCTCAATGACACTGGCGTGGTGATCTCGGCCAAGCCGTTTCCCGCGGGCGCTTACCGGGAGCCGTCGCCACTCATGCATGAGATACGCGCTGACGGGCTCGACCTTTGACACCAGAGGCGATGCGGTCCCTCGACAAGGCGCGCCAATGCCTGGCGGATGCCGTGGTGTATCAGCCGCTGGTGCCACGGATCGCCGGACGGGAGGCCTACCTCGCCGCTTTTCATGCGGCTGAAGCGCTGCTCTACGAACGGACCGGCAGGGTTGCCAAGACGCATCGGGGCCTGCGCGCGCAGTTTGCCCGCATCACCAGAGAAGAGCCGCTCATCGATCAGTCAGTGGCGGAGTTTCTAGGCCGCGCTTACGAGCTGAAATCACTCGCCGATTACGGCACCGGAGCGGAAGCCAGCATCTCGCTTGCGACCGCCAAGGCTGCCATCGAAGCAGGTACCCGGTTCGTGGACTGCATCGCGAACCTGATTGGCGCGGAGGATCTGGATGATCCGACGCGTTGAGAGCTTGCCAGAGATGCTATGCTGGCCGGGGTGGGTGTTCTGAGCGGGAACACGCGAGAGCGTCAGTACTAGGGACCGACACAAGGGACCTTAGCTGGGTGTCCACAGCCCCAACCCCAGCACCACCTGCCCAGGAGCATCCGGCCTCATGTGCACGTGACGAAAGATGCTGGCGACACGACCATCGAACACGCATATGCGCGGAGTGAGCCTCCGCATCCAATCCGCATGACTCGCCCGCCTGATCGGTCCCATGCCGGTTCGACGCGCGTGCGTCTGCCCGAGACTGC
The DNA here is from genome assembly GCA_035569235.1 of Acetobacteraceae bacterium. Taxonomy (GTDB): domain Bacteria; phylum Pseudomonadota; class Alphaproteobacteria; order Acetobacterales; family Acetobacteraceae; genus JAMXLO01. The sequence continues at coordinate 11,859 of DATMND010000519.1, forward strand.
AATGGTCGTGATCACCGGCACGGACCCGGATGGCGATGCAATTGCGCGGCCCACCGAGTGGGACGGTTCGGATGGGCCACCGCCGGTGATCTTCATGGCCGCCGAGCCGCGCGGACTGCCGGCGCTCGCACCCGGCGAGCGTGTGCTGGCGCGGCTCAAGCAAATCCCGGGGCCAGGAACTGCCGCCCGCTACGAAGGCCGCACCGTCAGGCGCCTGACAGATACGCCGGGCCGCGTGCTCGGTGTCTATCGGCAAGGTCGCATCGTTCCCACCGACCGGCGAGCCAAGGCGGAATGGGTGGTTCCACCCGGCGAGGACAGTGGCGCGGCGGATGGCGAGATCGTGCTCGCCGAACCGCTGCCGCACCACAGGCTCGGCCTGAAGCCCGCGCGCATCATCGAGCGGCTCGGCGCGATGGGCGACGCGCGATCGGTCAGCCTGATCGCGATCCACACGCACGACATCCCGCAGGTCTTTCCACCCGCCGCGCTGGAGGAGGCGGAAGGCGCAAGCGCCGCGACGCTCGGCCGCCGCACCGACCTGCGCGACGTGCCCCTGGTCACCATCGATGGCGAAGACGCGCGCGATTTCGACGACGCTGTCTTCGCCGAACCGGACGGATCGGGCTTCCGCCTGATCGTCGCCATTGCCGATGTCGCGGACTATGTGCATCCCGGTTCCGCGCTCGACCACGCGGCGCGCACGCGCGGCAATAGCGTGTATTTCCCCGACCGCGTCGTGCCGATGCTGCCGGAGGCGCTGTCCAACGGCTGGTGCAGTCTGCGCCCCAACGAAGACCGCGGCTGCCTGTTCGTCGAACTGCGCATCGACGGCGACGGGCGCAAGCAGTCCCTCCGTTTCGGCCGCGGCCTCATGCGCAGCGCTGCGCGCCTCACCTACGAGCAGGTGCAGCAGGCGCATGACGCGGGCGACGATCTCGGCCTGCCGCTGCCGTACCTCTATTCCGCATTTCGCGCCCTGCTCGCCGCCCGGACCGCCCGTGGCACCCTCGACCTCGATCTGCCGGAGCGGAAGGTGGTGATCGACGACGGGGGACGGGTGCTCAGCGTCACGCCGCGCCCACGGCTCGACAGCCATCGGCTGATCGAGGAATTCATGGTGCTGGCGAATGTCGCCGCGGCGGAGGAACTGGAGCGGCTGCATCAGCCGGCGATGTACCGGGTGCACGCCCCGCCCTCGGAAGAAAAGCTGGCCTTCCTGCGCGGCTTCCTCCACGGCCTCGGCATCTCGCTCCCGCCAGGCGATCAGGTTCACCCGCGCGACCTGGACCGCGTGCTGCGCCATGTTGACGGCACCGACGAGGCCCCGCTGGTCAACGACGTGATGCTGCGCAGCCAGTCGCAGGCCGAGTACAGCCCAGACAACATCGGCCATTTCGGCCTCGCCCTGCCGCGCTATGCACACTTCACCAGTCCGATCCGCCGCTACGCCGACCTGCTGGTGCACCGCGCGCTGATCCGTGGCCTCCGCCTCGGGCCTGGCGCATTGGCGGACGACGAGGCGCAGCAGTTCCCGGACACCGCATCGCATATCACCGCGACCGAGCGGCGCGCCCAGCTTGCCGAGCGCGATGCCATCGACCGTTACCTTGCTGCATACATGGCGGATAAAGTTGGCGCGAATTTCGCGGCACGCATTTCCGGCGTGACGCGCTTCGGTCTTTTCGTCACAGTCGCTGAAAGTGGCGCCAGCGGAATCGTTCCGGTGCGCTCACTGGCCGACGATTTCTGGAACCATGATGAGCGGGAGCAGACACTGACAGGCCGCCGGACCCGCATCACGTTTCGCCTGGCACAGGAGGTTGACGTTCGCCTCGCGGAAGCCAGCCCAGTCACCGGCGGCCTGGTGTTCCACATTTTGCAGGGTGCGCCGCCGGACCGTGCACATGGCGGCCGAAAACCGGGGAAACGGCCCCGCAACAGGTGATCCGCATCGGCACCCTGCTGTTGCTCCTGCTGATTGCTCCCGCGCACGCCCAGCCTGTCGCAGCCGTCGGCAGTTTCGACCCCGTCCTCGTCGCCAACGTCTATGCGACTGCGCTCGCCTTCATGGCACCGCGCACGCTGGAGCCCGTCGCGGTGTCGCAGCTCGCCCTCTGGGGCCTGGGCGGGTTCACGGCGCTGGATCCCGATGTCGTGGCCCAACTGCGCGACGGCAAACTGATGCTCACTGCCAGAGACCGAGTGCTCGCTGCCACATCGCCGCCCCCCGACGAGGAGGTCAAGAACTGGGCCAATATGGCGGCAGAGTTGTCCACGGCCGCGGTCGCCGGTTCGGCTCTGGTTCGTCGCGCCGGCACGCAAGGCATCGTGCAGAGCTTCTTCGACGAGCTGTTCAATCATCTCGACCCATATTCCCGGTATGTCGCGCCCCGCGAGGCAGGCGAGGATCGCGAGCGCCGTTCGGGTCAGGGCGGCGCGGGATTGCGTCTCGTTCGGAAGGGTGCGGACATCGCCGTGGCGGAAGCGATCTCGGACGGCCCCGGAGCGGTCGCCGGAATGCGACCCGGCGATACGGTCCTTGCCGTTGACGGCCAGCTCACACAGGGCAGGGATGCCCGCACGGTGGGAAAGCTGATCGAGGGGCCGGAGGGCACACGCGTCGTCATCAGGTGGCGCAGCCGCGACGGGCGCACACGCACCGCGGAACTGGAACGTGCCATGGTGCCGCCGGAGACAGTTTATGCGCAGCGGATCAGCGACACGCTGCTGCTGCAGGTGACGGCGTTCAATCGGAGCACCGACAGCCACATGGCCCACGCGATCGAGCAAGGGTTTGCTGGGCCGCATCCCTCCGCCGGCATCGTGCTCGATTTGCGCGGCAACCGCGGCGGCCTGCTGCGGCAGGCGGTCACCGCATCCGACAGCCTGTTGCCTGCAGGCATTGTCGCCATGACCGCCGGACGCGACCCGGAAGCGACGCGGATCTGGCGCTCCGTCTCCGGCGATCTGGCTGCGAACATTCCGGTCGTCGTCATGGTGGATGGCCGGACGGCAAGCGCGGCGGAGATCCTGGCAGCGGCGCTGGCTGACCGCGGCCGTGGGGTTGTCATCGGCAGTTCCACGCTGGGCAAGGGCCTGGTGCAGACGATCGCTCCACTGCCGGACGGCGGGGAGCTGTTCGTCACCTGGAGCCGCGTGCTGGCGCCACGCGGCTGGCCCATCCAGGGACTTGGCGTACTGCCGCAGGTATGCACCAGCCTCGGGATGGACACGCTGGGCTGGCAGCTGGCGTCGCTTGCGAATGGGCGTCAGCCGATGGCACAGGCGATTGCGGCCCACCGTGCGGCACGTGCTCCGCTGCCCCCGGCGCAGATTCTCGCGATACGCAGCGCCTGCCCCGCCGCCGTCGGGCGGGAGGCGGATTTCGACACGGCGCGCCTGCTGATCCGCGACCCTGCGGCGTATGCCGCGGCACTGCTGCCGCCGCTGGAGGATGCCGATCAGTCATCCGTGGTCAGCGATCATGCGACCGCGCGTTGAACCGGCTTGACCTGCGCCCGCGGGAAACGCATTTTCCCTTCATCAAGAGGATCATGCCATGGCGAAGACCAACACCGTCCAGATCAAGCTCCTGTCCAGCGCCGACACCGGGTTTTTCTACGTGACCAAGAAGAATGCGCGCACGCAGACGGGTAAGCTCGAGCTGAAGAAGTACGATCCGGTCGTGCGCAAGCACGTGCCGTTCCGGGAAGCCAAGATCAAGTAGCGACGGCTCTGGCCACTGGGGCGGAGATCGCAACCCGGTTGCGTCCCGCGTGTTTGGCGGCATACAGCGCTGTATCCGCCGCGTGAAGCAGGGCTTCGGGCGTCACCGGCATATCCTGGCAGCACGCGACGCCAATGCTCACGGTGATTCGGGAGTTGACGCCGGGGCTTAACATAAACGGCAGGGCCTCGACCGCAGCGCGCAGACGTTCGGCCGCCAGTGAGGCATCGTCCGGCTCGGTTCCTGGCATCACGACAACGAATTCCTCGCCGCCGTAGCGGGCAAGCGAATCGAAAGCGCGCGTGTTGGCGCGCAACGTATCGGCGATGGCACGAAGCGCCCTGTCGCCGGCGGCGTGGCCATACTCGTCATTCACCAGCTTGAAATGATCGACATCGATCATCAGCACCGCAATCTCACGCGTCTGCCCGCTGTCCAACAGGTTCCGGAGGTGGCGCATCAGGTAACGCTGGTTGTAGACGCCCGTCAGAGGATCGGTCAGCGCCAGCGCGAGAGCTGTGCCAAGGTCGGAACGCAGGCGATCGTGGTAGAACTTGCGCCTGATCTGATTGCGGGCGCGTGCGCGTAGTTCGTTTTCGTCCAGCGGCAGCGCGAGCCAGTCATTCGCGCCTAGATCGAAACCCCGCAGGATGCTTTCTCTCTCCTCGGGTGCGGCAATCAGCAGCATCGGGATCTCATGTGTCGCATCGGCGGCCCGCAGCGACGACGCGAGCTTCAGCGGGTCTTCCTCCAGCAGGGAGAGGCTGAGCACGATGAGATCAAACGGGATGGCAGCCGAGAGCGACATCGCCTCGGCCGCGCTGCGGGCGCGGCCGGCCACGATGCCGTCGCGAGACAACGCCTCCTGCACGGTCTGCGCACCAAGGTCCCAGTCATCCACCACCAGGGCGCGCGCCCCAACAACCGACGGGACGGCAAGATGCTCGCCGGCGAGGCCCAGTGCCCTGGCGGTTTCGCCCCGCGCTCGCCATTCGTCGAGGAGCCGCTTGAGCCGGACCAGGCTACGGACTCGGGCCATCAGGGTCTCATAGTCGACCGGCTTCGTAAGGAAGTCGTCGGCGCCCGACTCCAGGCCATGCAGGCGTTCGGCCGGTTCTCCCAGAGCGGTCACCATGACGACGGGGATGTGGAGGGTCGCTGAATCGTCCTTGAGCTTCCGGCAGCACTCGAACCCGTCCATGCCCGGCATCATGACGTCGAGAAGGATGAGGTCAGGTTGCCATTCATGCGCCATCCGCAACGCTTCGAATCCGTCACGGGCGCTGGCAACCTGATAGTATTCAGCCGAAAGCTTGGCTTCCAGCAGACGTGCGTTGGCCGGTACGTCGTCAACGATGAGTATCCGTGCAGTCATACGGGACGCATATCTCTCTGTTCGAATGGTGCGGCGCCGACCCATCCTGACAAACGAAGTGGCGACCATAACCCACGGTTGCGCTGTACGGAAGCGAACACGTCATTGCTTGTGGTGCAACGAGATGCTTCCTGCCGGGTCTCGTTTGCGCGGCATGCCATCAAACTGGTTGTATTATATGACCAAAGACATTGCAACTACGGTATGAGTCAGGCCAATCCGCAAACGGCGGGGGTCGCCTCTCGGCTTTTCGCCTGCCGGCATGTGGCGCTACACCCCCAGCCTGAGGCGGAGACGTCCCTCCATCCGCCGATCGGATGGAGATCATGCTGCTGCAGGTCGCGCCGTTCGCCTTTGTGCTGTTGTGGAGCTCCTCGTTCATTGCGGCCCGGATCGGTCTGCGGCATCTGACGCCGCTGCTGTTCGTCGCGGTGCGGATGGTGCTGGCCGCCGCAGTGCTGCTTGGCGTGATGGCGGTGCTGCGACGGCCGTGGCACGGGTTGAAGGGTCGGTGGGCGCATTGCGCAGTTTCCGGCGTGCTGACCAACAGCGTGCTCTTGATGACCGCACACGCCGCCATGGTCCATATCGGCGCGGCGCCGATCGCGCTTATCCAGACACTCAATCCGTTGCTGACGGCGCTGCTCGCCTGGCCGCTGCTGGGGGAACGATTGCGCCTGTTGCAGTGGCTCGGCCTGGTGCTGGGTGCCGCCGGTGTGGTGCTGATCGTCGGCCTGGCAGCGGCGAGGAGCCCGCTCGAGCTGAACGGACTGCTGTTAGCGGCGGCCGGTACGGTGGGGCTGTGCGGCGGCACCCTGTATTTTGGCCGGTTCTGCCGAGGGGTGCCGATCCTGGAGGGGACCACGGTGCAGTTGCTCGCCGCCGCCGTGGCGTGCGTGGCGGCAACCGCGCTGTTCGAGAAGCCGCACGCCGACTGGACCTTTGCCACGATCGCTGCCGTGCTGTGGAACGCCGCGGCGGTGTCGCTGGGCGGGATGGCGCTCTATTACCTGATGCTGGTGTGCGGCACGGCGGCGCGGGCGACGGCGAATTTCTATCTTGTGCCTGGCACAGCGGCGCTGCTGGCCTGGGCACTGCTGGACGAGCGCCTGTCGGTGTTGACGGTCGTGGGGTTGGTTGTGTCGTCGGTGGGATGCTGGATGGTCGGCCGCCGGGAGCAGCACCGATCGGCTCTGTAGTCAGCGGGGGGCTGGGCTCTGAATTCTTGAATTCTCCCCCTCCCCTTGCGGGAGGGGTGCCCCTGCGCAAGGCTGGATAGCGACACCTGTGCCAGGCTGCCCCCTCCCCCCAACCCCCCTCCCGCAAGGGGAGGGGGAGTCTCGTCTCTTGTGGACGTGCTATCTCACCGCGAACTGCGTCTTGCCAAACATGATCTCGCGCTCAGCGTCGGTCATCTGTCCCTGGCGCTGACTCTCGGCCAGCACAGCGACGCCGCGCTGCACCGCCGGACGCGCGGCCATCGCATCGTGCCAGCGCTTCACGTTGGGATAGTCGTTCAGATCGATGTTCCGCTTCTCCGGATTGCGGATCCAGGGGAAGTTGATGATGTCGGCCATGCTGTACTCGTCGCCGGCGAGCCAAGTCGCCTCGGCCAGACGCTTGTCCAGCACGCGATGCAGCCGCTTCACCTCATTCGTGTAGCGCTCGATCGCGTAGGGAATCTTCTCCACCGCGTAGTTCGCAAAATGGTTGTACTGGCCGAACATCGGACCGGTGCCGCCCATCTGGAACATCATCCATTGCAGGCAGGTGTAGCGGCCGACGGGATCCTTCGGGATCAGTTTTCCCCCCGACTTCTCCGACAGATAGATCATGATCGCCGCTGACTCGAACAGTTTCAGCGGCTTGCCGCCTGGACCATCGGGATCGACGATGGCCGGAATGCGGTGGTTCGGTGTGATCGCCAGGAATCCGGGCTTGAACTGATCGCCCTTCCCGATCGCGATCGGGATCACCTTGTAGGGAATGCCGAGTTCTTCCAGAGCGATATGCACCTTGTGGCCGTTCGGCGTCGGCCAGGTCCATACTTCGATCATGGGCTCCTCCCTTGGTTTGCCAACCGATTTGCTTCGGTCAGGCATTTCCCGCCAGATAGTCGAGCGCCGCCTGGATGCCGCCCGGCTTGTGCGGCACACCCGCGGCACGCAGCCCCATCTCCACGCCGCCCAATGTGCCGATCAGTTGCAGGTCGCCGAAGTCGCCGAGGTGGCCGATGCGGAACACCCGGTCCTTCAGGACGCCAAGCCCGTTGCCGAGGCTCATGTTGTATTTGTCCAGGATGGTGGCGCGTAGCGCGTCGGCGCTGTGACCCTCGGGCACGCGCACGGCGGTCAACGACGAGGAATAGTGCCGCGGATCGGCACATTGCACCTCCAGACCCCACGAACGCACCGCGCGGCGCGTCGCCTCGGCGTGACGGTCGTGACGCGCGAAGACGTTCGGCAGACCTTCCTCGAGCAGCATCTTCACCGCTTCGTTGAGCCCGTACAGCAGATTGGTGCCGGGCGTGTAGGGGAAATAGCCGGTCTTGTTGGCCTCCAGCATCGGCCCCCAGTCCCAGTAACTGCGCGGCAGGCGCGCACTCTTGGCGGCGGTCAGGGCGCGCTCGCTGACCGCGTTGAACGACAGGCCGGGCGGCAGCATCAGTCCCTTCTGCGAGCCGGCGACGGTGACATCCACGCCCCATTCGTCGTGCCGATAGTCGATCGAGGCGAGCGAGGAGATCGTATCGACCATCAGCAGCGCCGGATGCCCCGCCGCGTCCATCGCACGCCGCACCTCGCCGATGCGGCTGGTGCAGCCGGTGGAGGTTTCGTTGTGCACGACGCAGACCGCCTTGATCCTGCGCGACCGATCATCGGCGAGCGCGGCACCGATCGCATCGACATCGGCGCCGCGACGCCAATCGGTGTCGATGAACACCGGCGCCAGGCCGAGCCGCTGCGCCATCTCGTTCCACAGCGTGGCGAACCAGCCGGTGCGGCACATCAGTACCGTGTCGCCGGGCGACAGCGTGTTGGTCAGCGCGGCTTCCCAGGCGCCGGTGCCGGACGCCGGGTAGATCACCACCGGCCCACTGGTCTGGAAGATCGCGCGCAGGTTGGTGAGGATCTCCAGGCCGAGGTGTCCAAAGGCCGGGCCGCGATGGTCGATGGTGGGGCTGTCGATGGCCCGCAGCACCCGGTCCGGGACGTTCGTGGGTCCGGGGATCTGGAGGAAGTGCCGGCCAGCATGGTGTTGCGTCATGGTGCCTCCTACCACGGGGGCGGCAGATTGGCGCTTATCCGTGGGCTTGCCAATGAACGGCGCGACGCCGGGTCGTGGTTGGGCAAGCCGAGCACGTGTGGGGCGGCGGCTTCATGCCGCCACCCCCGTGCCCTCTATGCTCTGCCTGAGAACCGCCGGTGCAACGGCACCGGCGGTCGATCAGCCTCTGCTTACTACGCCAGATTGAAGTTGGTCGAATGGATGCTTGCCGAAGAGACGCCGTTGAGCGTGATCGTGTCGGCGCCGATCGTGATCAATGTGTTGACGCCGGACGCTGTGATCGTGACGGACGAGGCGAACGTCGCAGCGGTGACACCAAGGCCGGCAATACCGAGCTTATCAACGCCGACCACCGGGTTGGAGCTGAAGTCCGTGATGATGTCGTGACCGAATCCTGCCGCGCTGAACTGGAACACGTCGCTGCCGGCGCCGCCTGTGAGAGTATCGTTTCCGGCGCCGCCATTCAGCACGTCGTTGCCGGCACCGCCGTTCAGTACATCGCTGCCGGCACCGCCGCTCAGGGTGTCGTTGCCGGTGCCGCCAATCAGCGTGTCGTTGCCGACCCCACCGAAGATGTGGTGGGAGAACTGA
>DATMND010000520.1:0-47037 GCA_035569235.1 Acetobacteraceae bacterium
ATGGGCCTGCTGCTGAGCGAAGGCGAGGACTGGCGCCTCCAGCGGCGTACCATCGCGCCAGCCCTTGCGCCGCGGAGCATGCCGATGCTGGCGCGGCATATCGTGACCTGCACGCAGGAGGCGCTCGCCACCCTAGCGGCACAGGCCGGCGAGCCGGTCAATCTGCTCGCGGCCATGCAGAACCTGGCGTTGGAAATCGCGGGCCGCTCGATGTTCTCCATGGAGATGCTGCAATACGGTGCCGCGATGCGACGGCGGTTAACCGAATACGGTCAGCGCTATGCGCATCCGCATATGCTTGACATGGTATTGCCGCCGTCGATCCCGACGTTGCGCGATCTTGGCCGCCGGCGGTTCCAGCGAGCGTGGATGGGCCTGATCGAGGAGATCATGCGGGCGCGCCAGACCGCGCCGCCCGCTGACGCCCCGCGCGATCTGTTCGATCTGCTGCTCGCCGCGCGCGACCCGGAATCCGGCGCGGGGTTCTCGCAGGCCCAATTGCGCGACCAGATCGCGACGATGATCCTGGCCGGACACGAGACCACAGCGGTCACGCTGTTCTGGTCGCTGGTCTTGCTCTGCGGTGCGCCGGACGAGCAGCAAAGTGTGGCCGAGGAGGTTCGGCAGGTCGAGATCACGCCCGAAACGGCGACGGATGTGCTGCCGCGGCTGGTTCGCACTCGCGCGGTCATCAGCGAGGCGTTACGTCTCTATCCGCCCGCGTTCACCATCGCGCGCCAGGCGATCGGTCCCGACCGGGCCGGTGCGATCGACATCCCGCGCGGTTCGGTGCTGTTGATCGCGCCATGGGTGCTGGGCCGGCATCGCCGCTTGTGGCGCGATCCGGACGTTTTTGCGCCGTCCCGCTTCCTGCCTGGCGCGCCGCCGATTCCGCGTTTCGCCTATCTGCCGTTCGGCGCCGGCCCGCGCGTGTGCGTTGGCGCTCAGTTCGCACTCACCGAGGCGACGCTGGCGCTGGCCATGATGATCCGGCAGTTCGAGGTGTCGCTGAACGAGGCCCCGCCGATGCCGGTCGGCATCGTGACGACACAGCCTGACCACGCGCCAGACTTTCGGTTGCGGGTCCGATAGGTCCGCTGCAGTACGAGGGCGAATAGTTCCTCCGCCTCCCCTTGCGGGGGTAATAATATACTTGACTAAGTGGGGAACTACGGTATGGTCACCCTATGGAACTCGATCTACCACCCGAACCCAAGACGCTCGTGGAGGCCATCCGGCATTTCGCTGACCCGGATGTGAGTCGTTTTACCATGGTGAAACTCCGGTGGCCGGGTGGTGTCCGATGTCCTACCTGTGGACATGCCCACCCTCTTTTTCTTCGTCGGCAAGGCCGTTGGGAATGCCGAATCAAGCACCCCAAGCGGCAATTCTCGGCCAAGACTGGGACCATCTTTGAGGACAGTCCGCTTCCATTGGAAAAGTGGTTCACGGCGATTTGGCTCATCTCCAACTGTAAGAACGGCGTTAGCTCGTACGAGCTTCACCGTGCCATTGGCGTCACCCAGAAATCGGCATGGTTCATGCTGCATCGGATCAGACTGGCGATTCAGACCGGCTCCATCGAGAAAGCTACTGGCACCGCTGCGGTCCATGAGACGTTCATCGGTGGCTTGGCGAAGAACATGCACAAGCACAAGCGGGAGAAGAAGATCAAAGGCACTGGCGGTGCGGGGATGGCCGCTGTGATGGGTATTCTCAATCGTGGCTCTGGAAAGAACCCAAGTCGTGTGGTCGAGGCGCAGACCATCCGTGATACAACGGCCAAGACATTGCACGCCGAAATTAAGGCGGCGGTCGAATCTGGCTCAACGATCTACACCGATCAACATGGCGGCTATGGTGGACTCGCTCCTGAATACGCCCATGAGGTTATTAACCATGCCATCGAGTATGTGCGGGGCAAGGTTCATACGAACGGCATGGAATACTTTTGGAGCCTGTTGAAGCGTTCGATCAAAGAGACGTATGTGAGCATCACCCCGCCGCATCTTTATCGGTACGTTGACGAACAGGCGTTCCGGCTCAGCGAGCGCTACGAAAGTGACGGTAAGCGTTTCCGAATCGTGCTATCGTCGGTCACTGGCAAGAGGCTGACCTGCAATGAACTCACGGGACACGAAACCTCCAAAGTCGTCAGCTGACACCGAGATTGAGATCAGGAAAGATGGCTCGACCATGGAACGGTTCATGTTTGTGACCCGACGATTGCTTGAGGCGAGTCGTGCGGAAATACGAGAGATGGAGAAAGAGTTCAAAAAGGAGCGGCGCAAAGGGCGAGTCAAGATAGGCACATAGCGTTCGGAGAGAGTAGCAATTTGAACAAGAAAAGTGTAAATATGGGGACGGACATTGGCACTCAGAGGATGGGTTTGCTGGGCGACATGCAACGTGACGGAGATCACGATAACTCCTCCACTGGAGCGAGTCACAGGAGAAGGTCATGGGCCGACGAGAAGTCAAGCCTGCGCAAATGCCAGAAAAGCTGCGTCACGCAGTTCTCCACGTGGAACCTATGCTCGTCACTGCCATTGCACAAGGTGTGAACGACAATGAATGATATTGACACTATGATGATTGGTGATCCTGTTGAAGCTGTAGAGGCTGCCAAGAGAATCATAGAGCATGACGATGTTGAGCCACATGTTCTTATTGAGATTGCATCGAATAAGGCTCTTCCGAAATGGTCACGAATTTCAGCAATCTATGCACTTGGTTTCATAGATACCAAATCAAAGTCCGCTCAGGCGTTGATTCGTATTCTTGCCAATAAGGGCGAAGATGAAGAATGCAGGAGCCACGCGGCGGAAGCTCTGGGCCATATGAATAGACCGATGGTGGTCTCCGCTTTGGGGAAGATACTCATGAGCGATGACACGCCAGAAGTGAAAAAATGGTGTGTGTACGCACTCGCAGAGCTTAGCAGTCCCAGGGCATGGATTATTCTTGATGAATTCGCCAAAACGAAACCAAATGGCGTCGTTGGTGAAGAATTGAGATGGGCGTTCAGCGTTCGGTAACGCAAAGGATAGGCGTTTCTAACGTAGCGGCGATGGATCGAGCGATATACCCGACCCATCGCACTGTTTTAGGCCGCAGTTACAGCAGACTCAACGAAGCGACCGCTGGCATTGTCGGCATCATAGTGACCCCAACCCGCCTTCTCGGCTTCGGCCATCAAAAGCCGAGCGATACGCAGCGACGGGATACGGGCTTGCCCACGGGCACCTTGCAGAGAATTGTCCGGTCGCCTCCAGATGAAGCGATACCCTTCTTCGATCGTTCCGTCATCGTATACGTAGCGAACACGCTGAAAGGAAAGGCGCCAGTCGTCCTCGGGCGTGATGGAAACTTCGTTCAAGACTTGAACTCTGCCGTTGACGGCCATGGTGATCTCCTTGGATCGCACGCACAACGGAACGCCCCATGCGCCCCGTGACCACCATATAGTGCCGATGAGACTGATCTGCCTTATGCGTCTTATCAGACTGACCAGAATTCACTTAGTCAAGTATATTATTCCTCTTGCGGGAGGGGGTTAGGGGGAGGGCACGCCGCGACCTCGACCTGTGCTGGTGCCACCCCTCCCCCCAGCCCCCTCCCGCAAGGGGAGGGGGAGTATATTGCTCTGCTACTCTGCCGCGACCGAGCGGTTCACGTCCCGCATGAAGCTCTCTTCGATGTGCGCTGCCAGCGCATCGGTCACCGGCTGGTGAGGCCGTTTCCCCTTCAGCATCAGGATGCCGAACTCAGGCAGCTTCGGCATTCCCTCGTCCGGGCGCATCGGTCGCAGCCCCTCCGGCAGCCAGGACAAAGTGGAAACAGTGACTGCCAATCCAGCCAGGACCGGTGCATGGGTGCCGATCTGCGAGGCCGAGGTGTAGGCGATGCGGTAACGCCTCCCAGCCTTGTCCAGGGCGCGCACCGCGGCGCCGGCCCATTCGCAGTCCTGCCCGCGGGCGAGAAACGGCTCCCGATCGGCAAGTGCCAGCGGCAGCGGATCCTGCCGATGCGGCGCAAACCGCGTGGACGTCACCCACACCAGGGGTCCGCGCCATAGCTGGACCGAGGGCCATCCCGGTGGCTGATGGCCGTCCGAGATCAGCGTCAGGTCGATCTCGTCGGCCTTGAGCCGGCGCATCAGTTCTCCCGACGGCGAACACACGACGTCCACCTGGACGGCCGGGTGCGTCTCGGCGAAGCGTTTCAGGATCGGTGGGATATAGGCAAACGCGTAATCATCCGGAGTGCCCAGCCGGACAGTGCCGGCAATCTGCGGTGCACGGAACGTCGTCAGCACCTCGTCGTTCAGCGCCAGAATCTGCCGCGCCCGGACCAGCAGATACTGGCCGTGTGGCGTCAATTCCACGGCTCCGCCCTTGCCGCGGCTGAGCACCGGCTGGCCGAGCATCTCCTCGAGACGCTTCACCTGCATGGAGACGGCGGACTGTGTCCGTCCCACATGAGCCGCCGCCTGGGTGAAGCTGTGGCCCTCGGCGATCAGCACGAAGGCGCGTAGCAGGTCGGTGTCCATTGCCTGGGGGAGCGTCATGGCTATCAAGTTATCTGATGGTTCATATCAATGCAATTCGTTTTACTGATTCCCTGCATCGGAGCAGTGTCCGCTTCGAGAGAGAAGGGAATCCGAGAGGAGGCTGCGATGTCCAATCGCGTGCTCACAACCGAAATCGCGCGGCTCCTGCCACAGGAATGGCTTGCGGTCCGCGGCCGTCCGGCACACGGTGCACCGTCCTGGGACAGCGTGCGCGCTGCATGGCGGCGTTACCGGTCGCGCCAGAATATCGCACAGCTTGACGGCCATATACTGAAGGATATCGGCGTCAGCTTCGCTGAGGCGGAGGCTGAGGCCAACAAGCCGTTCTGGCGGGCCTAACTAACAGGAGTAATCCCGCACTGTTGTCATCCCCGCGAAAGCGGGGACCCAGTTACCGCCTGGGTCCCCGCTTTCGCGGGGATGACGACTTTCGTATGCGAGTTGCCCTGACGCCGATCCGCATCTCTCTCCGGAGCGATGCCAAAGCGTACCATGTAGCCGTGGAATTTCTCGCGCTCCACGGCCTCATCGAGCCCGTGATCCTCGAAACGGTAGGCGCGCGGGCCATAGCCGCCGTTCGGCCGTTGCCTGGCATAACGCCCGAGCGCCGCGGTCACCGGCGCAGCAAGCGTGAGGCCGAAATGTCGGTAGAGCGCCTCGACCGTGCCGATCGGGTTCGCCACGAGGTCACTGTGCAGCACATGATGCACCGGCTCAGGTAACCCGGCATCGTCGCCGACCGCAATCATCTCCCGCGTGCCATGCAGCCAGCGGTCGCTCTCCTGTGCGCCGATCTCTCGCGGGTCGAGCCGGCGCGTGAACGGACGACGCAGTACCTCGGTCAACTTCGCGACCGAGAGCAGCACCTTCACCGGATCGCGGTGCACGAACACGAGCCGCGCATCAGGATAGATGGTGCGGATTGCATCCAGGGCGAACAAATGGTCGGGGCATTTCACCACCCATCGACCTCCGCCGCCCTGATGCTGCAGGTGCTGGAGAAAGCGCTTGTGGAATGCATAAGCCGGCAGATGGCTGTCTTCATCCAGCCAGTGGCGGTAGGTCGGAATGCGATACGTCGTGTCGAAGCGTAGGCTGCGGAAGACGTGTGCGGTTATCTCGCTGCACTCCTGCGGCGAGGTTGCATCGAGCGGATGCAGTCCGCGGAACTCGGGTGCCAGCCTCTCGAACGCCCGCAACTGTCGCGCCACGCGCGACGGTCGCGCATCACGCCCGCCACGCGCCGGTTTCGACAACGGATACGGATAGATTGTCTGCCAGACCAGTGGGGCTCGATTCTCGGGATCCTCCATCAGCAGCCGATGCAGGAACGTGGTGCCGCTGCGTGGCAGGCCGGTGATGAAGATCGGTTGGCGGATCTCCTGATCGAGGATGCCAGGGTCGCGCCGCTCCGCGTCCTGGAACCGCAACAGGTTGGTGAGGAAGCGCAACACATCCCACCGTGTGGCCATGCGACCGACCAGGCTGAGCGATGCCTCCTCGGCGCAGGAGATCAGGAGCCGCCGCAACGGATCGATGAGCGACGTATCTCCGAAGTCCCGAAGCCCGCTGCGCCGCTGTGCGACCGCGAGCAGGGCATCGCCGTCCAGGGGACGGCGCAGTATGCCCAGCGCATCCGCAACCCCATCCGCGATGTTCAGAACAGAGCTGTGGACCGGCAAACCGAAGTTCTCCTTGTGCCGTGATTCGGCTGATTGCTTTCACCAACATAATGACGCCCTGGCGCATGGCCTGCGGTGATGCACAGGATCGTGAACAGATTGGGCGCGCTCGGGCTCGCATCCGGCATGCCCGACGGCACATTTCTGCCATTGGGACCGCTGAGTTGACCGGGGTCTTGGCCGGAGGATAAGCCTAGCGGTTCGGCCCGGCCTCCTGTCCGGGGCACCTGTGGCGCATCGTTGAGATGGGGAACGAGATCATGCCGCTAGCCTCCATTGGCCGCCGGCGCGGGTTGCAGGTTGCCCTGGCATGGACCGGCATGGCGGTCGGCATGCATCAGGCCAGGGCGCAACAGCCTGTCGCCCCGATCAAGGATCTGTGCGACTCGCTGCTGCGCATCATGAAGGCCGGCAGTGCCACGCCGTTCGCGCAACGCTTCGCGACGCTGGCGCCGGTGATCGATCGCGTATTCGACCTGTCGGCGATCCTGCAGGTCTCCGTGGGGCCGGTCTGGAGCAGCCTGCCGGCGGACCAGCACGCCGCGTTGCTGACCGCGTTCCGCCGCTACACGATCGCGAACTACGTCAACAGCTTCAACAATTACACCGGTCAGCGTTTCGACGTATTGCCCGAGGTCAAGAGCGTGCCGAACGGCGAGCAGTTGGTGCAGACACGGATCACGTCGGCGTCGGGCGAGTCGCATGAACTCGACTACGTGATGCGTCAGGACGCCGGAGCCGCGAAGGTGGTGGACGTGCTCGCCGATGGGTCGATCAGCCGCGTCGCCGTGCAGCGTTCCGACTTCCGCCGGCTGGTGGCACGTGGCGGCGCACAGGCGCTGATCGACAGCCTCAACCAGAAGACCACCGACCTGTCCGGCGGCGCCGCCCTGCCGTAGCGTCACACGGTCGCCACGGGGGTGGCCGGCGAGCCGACCGCGCCGGGCAAGCGAAGCGGCGGGCCGGTGAACAGGAACCGGTTGCGGCCGTTGGCGCGCAGCCAGTCCGCGAGTTCCGTGAGGTAGAACATCTCGCCCAGGTAGCAGCCGAGCTTGAACAGGCAGTGCGCGTGCAGCGGCAGCGTGGCGCAGACATCCTCCATGCAGGGGCGCGCCGGCATCGCCTCGACTGCGAAGTTGTCGGAGATCAGCGCGACGACGCCGCTGTCGGTGACCCACTGTTGCAGGCTGGGATCGCGACCGTCCAGGCCGACGGTGCCGGCCATCAGCTTCTCACGGTCCGGCTGTTTGTTCATCTCCAGCAGCATTTCCGCGAAGCCGGTGCGGAACAGCACGAAGTCGCCGGGTTCGACTGTGACGCGGTCCTTGCGCATAACGTCCATCAGTTCGGCGTGGGAGACGTGGTGGCCGGTGCGGCCGAAATGCGCCTCCAGGTCGATCATCACGCCGCGGCCCTGCATGCAGGCTTCCGCCATGTTCTGCACGCCGAGGTGGCGCGCGCCCTGCGGTTCGTCGCAGGGGGTCATATTGCCCCGCGCGTCGTAGTAGGCGGGGCCGATGATGTCGCGGCCGGCACGATAGCCGTTGTAGAACACATCTTCCGCGCGGCCGTCGCCGTCGGCGTCGAACATCTGGCCGACATGGGCCAGGCTGTCCCACTGCGTGGAGTATTGCAGCGTCAGCAGGACCGTGTCGTCGCAGACGATGTCGGTGGCGGTGGGGTCGTCGCATCGCAGCGGATAGTTCATGTTGGGTTTGTCGCCGCGCATGGTCGGCTTCAGCACCGGCGGAAATCGGCGCGGGGAAAGTATTGCGCCGCCCGGATAGTCAAGCGGCAGCGACAGGCAGAAGGTTTTTCCCACCTTCACTTCGGCGATGCCTTGCAGGACCTTCTCCGGGGTCAGCAGGTTCAGGCGGCCGCGTTCGTCATCGACGCCGAAATCGCCCCAAGTGGAGCCGGCGGGTCGGTTGGTCCAGCGCGGGTTGTCGGCCATGGCGTTTCCTTCCGGGTTGCTTCTGCGGAAGGTGCTGCGATGTGGGGCGACTGTCGAGAGATCGCACCACAACGTTGGTGGACGTCAGTGAGCACCAGTCGTTATAGTTGCCCAGTGCCGGGATCCGCATTGATATGTCGAATGTCCGAACCGTTATCGTAGAACTCACCGAGGCACAGGCCGCCGATCTTCAGGCAGCCGTTGATGCTGGTGGATACACAACGACTGGCGCGATCGTACAGGAAGCGATCAGCGACTGGCAGGTCAGGCACGCGCTGAATGAGGAGGACGTGCAACGCCTTCGTGCGTTGTGGGATGAGGGCCACGCCGACGGTGCGACGAAGCCATTTGACGCTGAGCGGATTCTGGCATCCGCACACGCCAGAAAGACCCGCTCCGTAGCCGAGTGACGCACATTGTCGTCACGGCTCGGGCCGAACGCGATCTTGAGGATATCTGACTGGCAATCGCAGCCGATAGCACTGGGGCGGCTACGCGGGTCGTGCGTGCCATCGCGGCAAGGATCGAGACGCTTGCGATGTTTCCGCGTATGGGGCCACTGCGCTCCGATGTCAGGCCGGACGTTCGCGCCTTGGTGCATCGGCCATTTATCGTGCTATACGCGATACATCCCAATGGCGACGATACGGAAGTCGATATGGTGGAGATCGTCCGCATCGTCGATGGACGACGCAATCTTCGCCGCCTGTTCTGACTGGCGGGACTTACGCCGCCTGCGCCACCGTCATCGTATCGCCCGCAACCGTAGTGCGCCGCATGTCTCGCACTTGCGTTTCATCGAACCGCGTGACGCGGTGCATGGTCTGGCGATTGTCCCAGATCACCAGGTCCCACTGCCGCCACTTGTGCGAATAGACGAACCGCTTCTGCGTCGCGTGCTCTGCCAGATCGCGCAGGAAGGCGCGCGCCTCCGGCACCGGCCAGCCGACGATGGTGCCGCCATGGGCCGACAGGAACAGCGACTTCCGCCCGGTCACTGGATGCGTGCGCACCAAACGCTGGCGCACCGGCCTGAACATTGCCCGCTCCTCTGCCGACAGTTCGGTGAAGCCGAGCAGGCCGCGCGAGAATATCAGCGAATGTTCGCAGACCAGGTCTTCGATCTCGGCCTTCGTGTCATCGTCCAGCGCATCGTAGGAGGCACGCATGTCGGCAAATTCGGTATGGCCGCCGTGGTCTACCACGATCCGCCCGGACAGCAGCGAGTACTTCGCCGGTACAGCGCGATACGAACTGTCCGAATGCCACAGCCGGTTGCCGAGGTTGAACATCCGCCGCCGGTCGTCGCGCGCCAGCGGCTTTTCATCCGAGTCCAGATTTGACGCGTCCTGCATGTCGAGCGGCAGGCGGCGTTCGTGCAGTTTGGTGATGTTTCCGCCGGGCGATGCCTCTAGCGTGCCGAAGTTGCGCGTGAATGCCCGTTGCGCATCGTCGGTCAAGCGCTGATCGTGGAACACCAGGACGGCGCAGTGGTCCATGCCTGCCTCGATCGCCGCCACCTCGTCACGCGACAACGGCTGCGTGATATCGACGCCGGAGACTTCACCGGCGAACACCGGTGTGATCTGTCCAATGCTGATGGTCACGGCTGCATCCCCTGGAATATCATTCGGCCGCGCAAACTTCCTGTTCCGCCGTCATCACTGTGCCGCCGACCGTGGTGCGCCGCATATCGCGAACCTTGGTGTCATCGAACCGGCGCACGCGGTGCATGACCTGGCGGTTGTCCCACATCACCAGGTCCCACTGCCGCCACTGGTGTGAATAGACGAACTGCGGCTGCGTTGCGTGCTCCATCAGGTCACGGATGAAGGCGCGTGCCTCCGGCATCGGCCAGCCGATGATTGTGCCGATATGTGCAGCGAGGAACAGCGATTTCCGTCCGGTGACCGGATGCGTGCGGACCAGGCACTGGCGCACCGGCCGCATCCCTCGCGTTCATCATCGGCAAATTCGGTGAAGCCCAACTGTCCCCGCGAATACATCAGCGAGTGTTCGCACACTAGATCCTCGACCTCGGCCTTAGTCGCCGCATCCAGCGCGTCATAGGCGGCGCGCAGATCGGCGAACTCGGTCTCGCCGCCTTTGTCCACAACGATGCGTCCCGACAACAGCGAATACGTCGCCGGGACGGCCCGGAACGAACTGTCCGAGTGCCAAAGCCGGTTGCCCAGCGCATACAGCCGTCGCCGACTGTCGCGCGCCAGCGGTCGATGGTTCCTGTCGAGGTTGGACACGTCCGCAAACGCCGGATCGAGACGCATCTCCTCCGGCTTGGTTATGGCGTTGCCACGCGTATGCTCCAGGTCGCCGAAGTTCAGCGTGAACGCCAATTGCGTCTCGTCGGTCAAACGCTGTTCGCGGAATACCAGGACGGCATAGCGGTCCATGCCCGCCTCGACTGCCGCGACCTCGTCGCGCCCGAGCGGACGCGTGATGTCCACGCCGGACACTTCGCCCGCGAATGCCGGACGGATCTGGCGGATACCGATCGTCATGGCGATTACTCCGCGGCCTGCGCCGGCGTCAGTTCCACTGTCAGCCCGGTGCCCTTGATCGACGTGCGCCGCAGGTCGCGCACTTCCTTCAGATCATCGAAACGGCGTGCGCGGTGCATGACGGTACGGTTGTCCCACATTACCAGGTCGCCTACCTGCCACTGGTGCGCATAGACGAACTGCCGCTGTGTGGCGTGCTCCATCAGGTCGCGGATGAAGGCGCGCGCTTCCGGCATCGGCCATCCGACGATGCCGCCGATATGCGACGACAGATACAGCGACTTGCGGCCGGTCACCGGATGCGTGATCACCAGCCGGTGCCGCACCGGTCGAAGCTTGTCGGCATTGCCTTCGCCATAGTCTGAAAAGCCGATCTGCTCGCGCGAGTAGACGATCGAGTGCTCGGCGATCAGATCTTCGACCTCCGCCTTGGTCGCGTCGTCCAGCGCGTCATAGGCGGCGCGCATGTCGGCGAATTCCGTGTTGGCGCCCTTGCTCGGGACGATGCGCCCGTGCAGCAGCGTATAGCCTGCACCGATCGCTCGAAACGATGCGTCGGAGTGCCACAGCCGGTTGGCCAGCGCGTACATCCGGCTTCTGTCGTCCCGCGCGCGCAGTTCGTTGCGAGCGGTTAGATTGGAAATGTCGCCAAGCTCCAGCCGGTCGCCGAGGCGGCGGTCCTCGGGTTTGGCCATCTGGCCGGCCAGCGTAACCTCCAGTTCGCCGAAATTGCGGCTGAACACGAGCTGCTGTTCGTCGGTCAGAGGCTGGTCGCGGAACACCAGGACGGCATGGCGGTCCATTCCCGCCTCGATGGCAACCACATCATCCGTCGGGAGAGGCCGCGTGAGGTCGACGCCGGAAACCTCGCCGACGAAGACGGGATGGACCTGACGGATGCTGATGCTCATCGTTCGACACTCCTGCCTGAACCTACCCGCCAGTATAGCGTCCCGTCCTCGAGTGTTGCCAATCCTGCGGTGCCCCCTCCCCAACCCTCCCCCGCTTCGCGGGAGAGGGAGTTCATCGCGGGGAGGGGGTTGATCAACCGCGCAAGTCAGCCACGAACCGATCGCGCCAAACGTCCAGGCTGTTGCGTCGCATCACTCCAAGCATCGCTGTGTGGCGCTCGCGCCGTTCGTCGCGATCCATCGTCAACCCACGATCCAGTGTCGCTGCAACCCCCGCCACATCGTACGGATTGACGATCAACGCCGCGTGCAGTTCACACGCAGCGCCGGCAAACTGCGACAGCACAAGTACGCCCGGATCGTCCGGATTCTGTGCGGCGACGTATTCCTTCGCCACCAGGTTCATCCCGTCGCGCAGCGGCGTCACCAGCCCAATCCGCGCCTCGGCGTAGAGCGGCATCAGTGCGCTGCGCGCGAAGCCGCGGTTCAGGTAGCGCAGCGGCATCCAATCGACTTCCGCGAAGCGGCCGTTGATCCGTCCGGCCTCGGCTTCCAGCTCGCGTCGGATCTCCCGATAGGTTTCGATATCGCCGCGCGACGGCGGCGCGATCTGCATGAACACCACCTCGCCATTGTGCTGCGGGTGGTGCTCCAGAAACCGTTCGAACGCGGTGAAGCGCTGGCGTAGGCCCTTGGAGTAGTCCAGCCGGTCCACGCCGAGGATCAGCGGGCGCCCAAGCAGGCTGGCGCGCAGTCGCGACGCGTAGCGGCGGTGGGCCGGCGCCGCAGCCCCATCGCGCACCTCATCGACATGCACGCCGATTGGATAGACCCCGGTCTTCACCGTGCAGCCAAACACACTCAGCCGCCCGTGGTCCAGCGCAATGCCGCCGGCCTCGCGCAGTACATAGTCAGCGAATGCAGTGCGGTCGGTTTCGGTCTGAAACCCCAGCACGTCGAACCGGCACATCGCGCGGATCAGATCGGCGTGCGCCGGATTGGTCATGAAAACAGCGGGAGCCGGAAATGGTGTGTGAAGGAACAACCCGATGCGGTTGCGCAACCCCGTCGCTCGCAACGCATCAGCCAGGCACAGCAGGTGGTAGTCGTGCGCCCAGATCAGATCGTCCGGCTGGACCAGCTTCGCGAGTGCCTGCGCGAACAGTTCGTTCACGCGGCGATAACCGGCGAACTCGGACCAATCGAAATGAGCATGGCCCACCTGATAGTGCAGCGTCGGCCACAGCGTCCCGTTGGCGAGGCCACGATAGAACTCGTCGTAGTCGCGACGCGCCAGGTCGATGGTGAACAGCGTGATCGGCCCCACCGTCCGTTCCGCAATCGCCGTGCACGGGGGCGCGTCGGTGATCTCGCCGCTCCAGCCGAACCAGATGCCGCCATTCTGCTTCAGCGCATCGAGCACGCCGGCCGCGAGGCCGCCGGACGTCGGTTCACCTTCCGTGATCGGCGCCACCCTGTTGGAGACGACGACCAGACGCGACACTCAGGCCGCTTCCGGGATCGGTTCCAGCAGTTGCTGCCGGCGCAGCAGATTGCGATACGGGCCAGGGCGCGACGCGAGCACATCGGGCGGACCGTCATCGATGATGCGGCCGTGATCCATCACGATTATCCGGTCGAACCGCGTCAGCGTTGACAGGCGATGCGCGATGGCCATCACGGTGCGCCCCTGCATCAGCCGGTCGAGCGCATCCTGGATCGCCTGTTCGCTCTCGCTGTCCAGCGCGCTGGTGGCTTCATCGAGCAGCAGGATCGGCGCGTCCTTCAGCAGGGCACGGGCAATCGCAAGGCGCTGGCGCTGTCCGCCGGACAGCTTCACGCCGCGATCGCCGACCATGGTGGCGAAGCCATCGGGCAACGCCTCGATGAACTCGCGGCAGTGCGCCATCTCGGCCGCGGCCAGCACGTCCTCCTCCGGCGCGTCGGGGCGCGCGTAACGGATGTTCTCGAGCACCGTGCGATGAAACAGGCTGATGTCCTGCGGCACGATCGCCATCGTGGCGCGCAGGCTTTCCTGTGTCACGTCGCGAATGTCCTGCCCGTCGATCAGGATGCGCCCGCCCTCGATGTCGTAGAAGCGCTGCAGTAGCGCCATCACAGTGGACTTGCCGGCGCCCGAATAGCCGACCAGGCCAACACGCTGACCCGGTTCGATGGTCAGATCAAATTCATGCAGGACCGCCGCGCGACCAGGGTAGGCAAAGCGGACGTTTTCGAATGTCACCTCGCCGGGGCCCGGCAGCAGCAGCCGGGCATCCGGCCGGTCGGGGAGTTCATGCTCGGTCAGCAGCGACCCGATCGCTTCCTCCAGCCTGGCAATGTGCTGGGTCAGATCGACCAGGGCCACCGCGAGGTCGCGCGTGGAATGCAGGATGCCGAGCGACAGCGCGGTGATCAGCACCAGATCGCCCACCGTGGCCTGGCCCTGCTGCCAAAGCAGGATGCCCCAGGCGACCACACCGGCGATCAAACCCGCGGTGATCACGGCGTGGATCAAGCGCAACCTCTCCAGGTAAAGCAGACTGGTGCGGCGCGCGCCCATCTCGACGCCGATCGTGGCGCCGATGCGCTTCTGCTCGCGGAACGTGGCGCCGAACGCGCGCACCACGCCCATGTTGCCGATCACGTCGACCAGTTCGCCATCCACCGCCGCCGCCTTGGATGCGAAGCTGCGGTGCAACGGCGTCCCGCGGCGTGCGAGGTGGAATATCAGCGCGCCGAGACCGGCCGCGAAGGCGACCAGGGCGCCCGCCATCGTCAGGTTCACGAAGCTGATGAAGATGATGGCGCAGACCACGCCGACGCATGGCGGCAGGACGTTCCAGGACCCGGTGTTCTCGGTGATAAACGCGGCATTGGACGTCGCGGTGATGCGGCTGGCCAACGCACCCGGCAGGCGCTCGGCGAAATAGCTCGGCGAGTGGCCCGAGAGATGACGGAACAGGTCGCGCCTGATGTCTCCGGTCACGGCTACAAATGTATAGGCGGCTGCCCAGCCGGCAACGCGCCACAGCAGATTGTCCGCCGCGACCAGTGAGCACAGCAGGGCGAAGGCCCACCAGACGCGGCCGTCCATGGTCGGGCCGGCGGCGACGATGTCGATCAGGTGCTTGAGCCCGTACTGCGCGGCGACGGCACAGGTGACGGCCACCATGACTGAAACGAAAACGATTGCGTGACCCCAGGGATGGCGGCGCACATACTGCCAAAGGAAGCCCGCCGGGCTCGCGTGCAGGCGCGACAAATCGGCCACGTTTTGCCCAAGTTTCGCCGTATTCTCCGCCATTTCACCCGACTCCGTGGCGTTTTCGGCAGAGGACCCGCCGATATTTTGCCACATTCCCCTTCTATAACGACTAAGTGATAAGCGCGGGCCCTGTGCAAAGTCAAGCCTCAGAAAAGCAGCGCTGCATACTTGTTGAACGCAAATAAAGATCGGGGCCCGACTTAATGCGCATTGCTCAAATCTCTCCGCTTTTCGAAGCGGTGCCACCAAAACTGTACGGTGGTACCGAGCGGGTTGTTTATTCCCTCACCGAGGAATTGGTCGCGATGGGTCATGACGTGACCCTGTTCGCCAGTGGTGATTCAATCACGTCAGCGACGCTGGCGCCGATGCGCGACCAGGCGCTGCGGCTCGATCCGACGGTCGTCGACTGGATCGCCATCTACATGCGGATGATGGAGCTGATCTATCGCCGCGCTGACGAGTTCGACGTGCTGCATTTCCACACGGACTACTTCCCGCTGTCGCTGTTCAGTCGCCAGCGCACGCCGTTCCTCACGACGCTGCACGGCCGGCTCGACATCCCGGAATTCAAGGGTATCTATGAACTGTTCGACACACCCCTGGTATCGATCTCGGACAGCCAGCGCCGACCGATCCCGCGCCTCAGTTGGATCCGCACGGTGTATCACGGCATGCCGGCGCGTCTGCTCACACCGCAGCCTGTGAAGCAGCAATATCTGGCATTTCTCGGCCGCATCTCGCCGGAGAAGGGCGTGGACAAGGCAATCCGCATCGCGGGCGCCGCCGGCATGAAGCTGATGATCGCCGCGAAGGTCGATAACGCCGATAGAAAGTACTATGACAGCCAGATAAAGCCGCTGATCGATGCCAGCCCGTGGGTCGAATTCATCGGTGAGATCAACGACGCGCAGAAGCCGGCATTTTTGTCGGGTGCCCACGCGCTGCTGTTCCCGATCGACTGGCCGGAACCGTTCGGCCTCGTGATGATCGAGAGCATGGCCTGTGGCACGCCGGTGATTGCGTTCAACCGCGGCTCGGTGCCCGAGGTGATCGACGATGGCGTGAGCGGCTTCATCGTGCACGACGAGGCCACTGCCGTGGCGGCTGTGGATCGGCTGGGAGAGCTGGATCGCGGCGAGGTGCGCGGGCAGTTCGAGCGCCGCTTCACCGCGCGGCGGATGGCCGAAGACTACGTTGACCTGTACGAGGAGCTTTGCCTGGAGCGCGCGCCTCGGCTGCGTGCTGTTACCGGCTGACATCCGGCTGGGCGGGCCGTAGCATAGGGGCCGGACGGGAAACCGACCGGCCTTTTTGCTGTACGCGGGCGCTATCGTCGCTTGCGCCCGGGGAATGTTTCGACAACGCCCATGCAACCGCTGCGCTGCCAGATCGGCCTCAACGGGCTGAACTTCTTCGTCGCCGCCGTTCAGACGGGCTTCGGGCCGTTCTTCTCGGTCTATCTGACCGAGCAAGGCTGGAGCCAGGTCGATATCGGCTTTGCCCTCAGCGTCGGAACCGGGGCCGTCCTGATCTCGCAGCTTCCAGCCGGCGTGCTGGTCGATCACATCCACCACAAGCGGTATGCCACCGGACTCGGTCTGCTGCTGGTTGGCGCAAGCGCCCTGGTACTGATCATGCAGCCGACCCCGGGTCCGGTCGGGATGTCACAAATCATCCACGCCGTCGGCAGTTGTATCCTGAGCCCCGCGATCGCCGCGCTGACCCTGGCGTTGGTCGGCCACGCTGCCTTCGGCGAACGGTTGGGTGTCAACGCGCGATACACATCGCTCGGCAACGCCGCCGCTGCCGCCGGCCTCGGTGCGTTGGCGTCGTATGCGTCGGAGCGGGCCGTCTTCATTGCAACAGCCGCGATGGTCGTTCCGGCGCTGTTGTGCCTGCGGCTGTTCCGAGATAGCGACAAGGTCCCGGAGGACGATCACCCGGCCCTACTGCACCCCAAGGAACGGCGGCGGCGGAAGCAGCACCCGTGGCACATTTTCTACCATCGGGGTCTGCATATTTTCGCCGTTTGCGCCTTGCTGTTCAGTTTCGCCAACGCCGCCATGCTGCCACTCGCGCTCAATGAGCTGTCCAAGCGCACCGGCGACACGGGGCTCACGGTGTCCGCCGCCATCATCGTTCCGCAGGTTGTCGTCGCGCTGTTCTCACCCTGGGTCGGCCGGTTTGCGGAACGCATCGGCCGCAAACGCATCCTGCTGTTCGGCTTTGCCGCGCTGCCGCTGCGCGGCCTGCTGTTCATGACGTTGCCAGACTCCGGACCGCTCATCGTCATGGAGGTTCTGGACGGTATCAGCGGCACCGTATTTGGCTTGATGATTCCGCTGATCGCTGCCGATGTCACACGCAGGACCGGCTTTCTCAATCTTGCAATCAGCTCGCTCAATCTGGCGATTGGGCTCGGTGCGATGCTCAGCACGACCATCGCCGGATGGGTGGCAGACACGCTTGGAGCGCCTGTCGCTTTCCTGGGTCTTGCCATCGTCGGGTTCATCGCGGTGGCGGTGCTCTGGGCGCTGATGCCGGAGACCAAGCCAGCCCAACCGCGCACTACCACGCCTGCGGCAGTCGCCGCATGATGTGCGCCACCCGATTGCAATTCCGGAGAGACCGATGCCCGAAGCGCCACATCTGACCGAGCTGACCGGCGACTATCAGTGCCTGCACGAATTCATCCCGGTTGCGCGGGCCAAGCTCGACAGCAACATCTGGGGCTACCTGATCGGCGCCACCGAGAGTGAGACGACATTGCGGCGCAACCGCGCGGCGCTGGACGCGATCGCGCTGCGTCCGCGGGTGCTGCGCGATGTCTCCAAGGTGGACTGCACCACCAACTTCCTCGGCATGAAGCTGCGGCTACCGGTCATGCTGGCACCGGTTGGTTCGCTGGAGTCCTTCGATCCCGGCGGGGCCGCGACCGCCGGCCGCGGCGCGGCGGAATTCGGCGTGCCGATCATCGTGAGTTCGGTGACCAGCCCCGGCCTGGAGGAGGCAGCGGAGGCGGCAACCGGGCCCAAGATCTTTCAGCTCTACGTGCGCGGCGACGATGCATGGGTGGACGATGTCGTGCACCGCGCGGTTGGCGCCGGCTACAATGCGTTCTGCATCACGGTGGACACCGCGTCATACAGCCGGCGCGAGCGCGACATAACGGCGCGCTTCGTCAAGCCGTGGCGCGCGGCGGCCACCGGCCATTCGCACCAGGCGGGCTTCACCTGGGACAACGTGAAGCGATTCAAGGACAAGCACCGGATTCCGCTGATCCTGAAGGGCATCGGCACGGCGGAGGATGCGGCGACTGCGTGCGAGCATGGCGTGGATGTGGTGTACGTGTCGAACCATGGCGGTCGCCAGCTCGATCATGGTCGCGGCTCGATGGACGTGCTGCCCGAGGTGATGGACGCGGTGCGCGGCCGAGCGCGCGTGATGATCGACGGCAGCTTCGCGCGCGGCACCGATGTGGTGAAGGCGATCGCGCTCGGCGCCGATGCGGTCGCGGTGGGGCGACTGTATTGCTACGCACTCGCAGCGGGGGGCGATGCCGGTGTGCACCGGCTGCTGGAACTCCTCGAGGAGGAGGTCGGCATCGCAATGGCGCTGGCCGGCGCCCGCAGTCTCGCGGAACTCAACCGCTCGTTCCTGCATTTCGGAGCGCCGCCGGTGACGGCGCCGCATGTGCACAGCGCGTTTCCGTTGCTGTTCCCCACGCCCGAGGCACCGCGATAGGGGACGCTCAGACTGGCCGCATACCGGTCGGAATGGCGCGCACGCGCGAAGCGATGTCGCGCAATACGTAATGTGCCGAGCGCACTGCGCCTTCCTGCCAGCCGGTGATGTAGGACATGTGCTCACCGGCAAACAGGAAGGGGCCGTCGCCCTGGAGCAACACCGGGTAATTTTTCGCCCGCGCGTCGCGGCTCCATTCCGCCCAGGCCGACCCGCTATAGGGGATGTTCTTCCAGGCCACCGATGCGCCCTTGGTCAGATGCCGCCCGTAATCGGGATGCAGGCGTTCGCCGTCCGCCAGCGCGTGCTCCAGGCGCTGCGCCGGCGCCATCGCGGCGAACTTATCGCCAAGGTCGTCGGTCCAGATATACGCACCAACCAGAATCCCCTTCTCCCGGTGGACGCCGGCCGATGGATACCAGATCTGCGTGATGTCGCGCGTCGTCCACGAAATGCCGCCATAGATTGCCTGGTCCAATTCCCAGAAACGGCGTTCGGCCTGGAACGCGATCTTGACGGCCGGGATATATTCCACCGAGCCCATCGCCGCGCGCATCTCGGGGGAAAAATCGGCAGGGATCGTGCGCAGCACCGGTAGAGGAATCGTCACCACGACCAACGGTGCCTCGATCGCGTGCCGGGCGCCGGTCTTCGTGTTCTTCCACACGACACGCGCACCGCTTCCCGCACGGCGCAGTTCCGTCACTTCGGCGTTGTAGGTGATGCTCGTGCCCAGCTTTTGGCCGAATGCCTGGCCGATGCGGCCCATGCCGCCGACCGGCTGCATCATTGTCGCGGCCTGGTGCCAGCCCTCGCCGAAATTCGTTTCGAATTCCCAAAAGCTTGAGGCAAGGATCGCGCGCAGCTCGAGCGGCTCGTTGCGCCTGCCTTCCTGCGTTCCACCGCCCGGCGGTTCGGCATAGCCGGCGCGGCCGGAACCCTTGTAGGTCAGGTTGCGGTCAAGAGCCCCGAAGCCACGCAGGAAGGCGCGGATGCGTTCCTTGTCCTCGGTGTTTACCGGTTGCGCGAGCGCCTCGTTGTCCACGGCTTTTGCCGCCAGTTCGGCGATGTAGCCGCGGATGTCGTTGACCACCTGACGGTTGCTCTGGGGCCTGCCGTCAAACGCCGAATCGTCGTGCAGCAGTGCGCCGCGATTGTCGTTGCACATGACCTCCAGGGCCACGCCGAGTTCGCGGCAATAGGACAGGATGCCCTGGTGATGGTATGGCAGCCGTGCCGGTCCCGGATTGAAATACAAATGCTCGCCGGCGTCCCAGCGGATGTGCTGCACGCCACCGGTTTCGCGGATCTCGTCGCCGGCACGCAGCGACCAGTTGCGGCCGCCGGGCCGCGGCCGGGCTTCAAGAATGGTTGGCGCGTAGCCTGATTTGCGCAGTTCCCAGGCCAGCACCATGCCGGCGATCCCAGCGCCGATGATGACGATCTTCCGGCCATTGCCGGCCGGCAGGTCAGGCGGTCCGGCATACGCATCCGGGATCGGCAGCAACCCCATCGCCGCCATGGTGCGATAAGCCGCCGCAACGCCGCCGGCCTTGCCGACCTGATGGATCAGCGCGCGGCGTGACAGGGTCATGTACAGTTGCGGGCGAACGCCCGCCCATCAAACGTCATGGTCGGACTTGATCCGGCCATCACGAGGGGCGTCGCGCGCGCAGCGCGGCGGCCAGTGTGCCTTCGTCCAGGACGTCGAGTGCGCCGCCGATCGGCACGCCTTGCGCCACACGAGTGACGGCGACGCCGAGCGGCTTCAGCCGATCGGTCAGCCAATGCGCGGTGGTGGCCCCGTCCACCGTGGCGCCGAGCGCCAGGATCACCTCGCTCACCGCGCCTTCCGCGATGCGCGCGAGCAATGGTGCGACGTTGAGATCTTCCGGTCCCACACCGGACAGCGCCGAGAGCGTTCCGCCGAGCACGTGATACAGCCCGCGGTATATCGAGGCGCGCTCCAGCGCCCAGAGATCGCCAACGCCCTCGACCACGCAGATCATCGCCTTGTCGCGATGCGGATCGGTGCATATGAAGCACGGATCGCGGCTGTCGAGATTGCCGCACAGGCTGCACGGTTTCACGGCCCGCGCCGCTTCGGCGAGCGCAGAGGCAAGCGGCAGCATACGCGCGTCCGGCTGCTGCAGCATCTTCAGCGCCGCGCGTCGTGCGCTGCGCGGCCCCATGCCAGGCAGTCTGGCAAGCAGGCCGATCAGTTTTTCGATTTCAGGGCCGCCCATGGGTCAGGTGTCCGCGGCAACAGCGCGAACAACGAGCGGTACCACGCGATCGCCGAACATCGCCGCCATGGGCTTAGGCGGTTGCAATCAGGTGCCCCAGTGTGTCGAACAGTCGCGTGCAACTTGGGCAGCGCCGCTGCACCACCTGTCGGTCGATGCGCTGCAAGAGGTCGCTCGCATGTCGGATCTTATGGTAAGCTCCCTTTTGCGTAGCACGTGTCACTTGCCGAAGAGAAGACGCTATCTGTGCCTTTGGCACGGTCTCGAGGTTCACTGCCTTGGGCAGGAGATTGGCGTTGAAGTGCTGGCCATAATATGTTGCGAGCATTACGGCGTCAGCCACGATCCAGGTCTCCATGGTCTGAACCATCAAATGCAATACCTCATCGGGCGTGCCGCAGAGGTCCCAACCGTCCCGCGCTCGCAGATGCGCACTGGGCGGTTCGGTAACCGCGCCTTCCGCATCGACCAACAAGGCTGCAACGGTATTGTCACCGGTGTGCACAGCATGAGCGAAGGCGTTGAACGCTTCCTGCCTGCCGCCGCAGCACACCAATTTCCAGCGCCATGACCTGACGCGCGCTGCGTCCTTCAGAGGCTTGAGGAACTCCGTCATTCCCTGGCGGAGGGCCGCACGCGCATGGTGGCTATCGCCGCCGCCCTCCATGTAAATGGCTACACTGGTCACGGGTTGGCGCCGAGTTCGCCCATGCGCCAGAGATCACCCAGCCGATACTTGTCCAGCCAAACAGATAACTGCTTAGGATCCAATCGCCGCAAGATCGTTGCGTCACCTGGTCGTTCACACGCAACGACCGTATCCGGCTGGCTGGTGAGCGCGGAGACCAAGGCATCCGAGTGCGTCGTGACAATCAGCTGCATGCGGGTCGCCGCCTCGATCAACAAATCGCCGATCAATGCCAGTGCATCAGGATGCAGCCCCAGCTCCGGCTCCTCGATGCACAGCAAAGGCGGCGGCGATGGCGCCAGGAGACTGGCAAGCAAAGCGATGAAGCGCATCGTGCCGTCGGACAGCCGCGTCGCTGGGATCGGTGT
Organism: Acetobacteraceae bacterium; assembly: GCA_035569235.1. Lineage (GTDB taxonomy): Bacteria > Pseudomonadota > Alphaproteobacteria > Acetobacterales > Acetobacteraceae > JAMXLO01. The sequence goes on from DATMND010000520.1 coordinate 21,957, forward strand.
GGAGAAGCCCGGCTCGTGCAGATAGAACTCGACGTTGCCCCCAGAGACTCGCGTAGACATGCGCTCAAATCGCGGGAAAAAGCGCTTCAGCAATCCGTTGATCCGTTGCGGGTCCCTGTGCTCGATCTGATTCAACACCAGGGCAAGATTTCGTGCATCGGGTTCAAGATAGACGTCGGGAAGTGTCGCGCGCTGCGGCTGGCGCAAGACGGCGTAGCGACCAAATGTCCATTCGCGGAAGGTCTGGATGGCGCTGAACTGCTGCCCCAGCCACGTCATCTCAGGATACAGGTCTGGATCCTTGCGTTGCGCCAGTACAGATTGATCTGGCATGAGTGTGTCGCGCCGCAATGTGCGTGGCGAGCGTCCGTCGCGGACGTTGATCGCCGGACGCCCGCGTTGGAAACGGTAGTAGAATCGAACATCCGATTTGCCTGAAATCGGATCGACCTCCTCAATCGCTTCATCCAGAATTTCGACTCGGCTCTGGACGGCCGCGAACTCGAGTCGATACCGCAGTGGCCGGCCCGTGATTGCGCACCGGTCGAGCCCAACGTCGACAGTCGCCGGCCCAGGCACCGCCCGGCCTTTCCACAGCCATTCCAGAGGCCCGCCGCCATCGCGGATGGCCGCGGCGAGATCAGCGGGCGTCGCGCGCAGCAATTCCACCGCCTCGATCACGTTGGATTTGCCTGATCCGTTGGGACCGATCAGCACGTTCAGCGGCTGCAGCTCCAATGGCTCCGAGTCTGGCGCGAAGGAAAGAAAGCCGCCCAGCCGCAAGCTTCGGATGAAAAGCGGCGGCATCAAGCCACCGTCAAAACGGCAGTTTCATCCCCGGCGGCAATTGCAGCCCTCCGGTGACCTTCTGCATCTCCTCAGCTGCCGTTGCTTCGATCTTACGCTTTGCATCGGCGTGCGCGGCAACGATAAGGTCTTCCAGCATTTCCGTATCAGCCGGATCGATGATCTTCGGATCGATCTTGATCCTCCGCAGATCGCCTTTGCCGTTGAGCGTCATCGTAACCAGCCCCGCGCCGGCCACTCCCTCGATCTCCAGGGCCTCCAGCTTCGACTGCATCTCCTGCATCTTTTCTTGCATCTGCTGGGCCTGCTTCATCAGCCCGGAGAGGTTCTTCATTCGTCCAGCTCCATCTCTTCGAAAGGTTCGGCGTCCGGTGTCGGTTCGGTGGGCAATCCATAGGCATCGGCTGCGGTGTCATGCACGGTATCGATGCGGGCACCGGGGAACGCATCCATGATCGCCCGCACCAGCGGATGATCGGCGGCGGCCGAACGGCGCGCGGTATCCGCCGCGCTGCCCTGTTCGGCAAGGGTCGCCTCCCCAGGTGCGGCAGACAGCGCGATGGTCCAGCGCGTGCCAGTGGCATCGGCCAGCAGCGCGGCCAGCCGAGCCGCAAGGTCCCTCGGCGCTTCCGGCTGCGGGCGCAGCTCGATGACCGGCGGGGCGAAGCGGACCACATGCACCGAGTGCACCAGATGCGCGTGCAGCATGGCCTCGCGCCGTTCGGCCACCAAGGCGGTGACATCGCGAAAGCTCGCCAGCCGCGGCGCGGCCTGGACGTTGTCGGAGGCAACGGCGACCCCCGGATCAAGTCCGGGGGACGGATCGGGTCCCGCGGCACGCGCGCCGCCGGCGATCGCGCGAGCGCCCCCGCCGGGCGATGCCGGCGTCGTTGTACCTTGAGTGTGGGCCGATCCGCCGGATGTCAAACGGCGAACCAGCTCTCCGGGCGATGGCAGGTCAGAGACGTGGCAGAGGCGGATCAGTACCATCTCGGCGGCCGCCCGTCGGTCTGGCGCCGTTTCGACCTCGCCGACGCCCTTCAGCAGCATCTGCCATGCGCGAGCGAGCGCCGGAACCGACAGCCGATCAGCCAGTGCCGCACCACGGGTGCGCTCGGCCTCCGGCAGTTCCGCACTGTCGCGCAGCGACGGGATCGACTTCAGGCGGGTGATCGTGTGCAGCAGCTCCAGCAGGTCCTGCAGCAGCGCACCAAGATCGGCGCCGCGCTCATAGGCACGATCCGTGATCTCCAGGGCCTGTCGGGGCTGCCCCGCCATGACCGCATCCAGCAGGTCGAACACCAGTTCGCGGTCCGCCAGCCCGAGCATGTTGACGACGGCGCTTTCGGTGATCGCTCCGTCCGCCTGGGCGATCGCCTGGTCGAGCAGCGACAGTCCGTCGCGCACCGAGCCATCGGCGGCGCGCGCGATCTGATCGAGCGCGGCCGGTTCGATCGCAATGCCCTCGGCCGATGCGATGCGGGCGAAATGCGCGGACAGCTCGACCATGCGCACGCGCCGCAGGTCGAACCGCTGGCAACGCGACAACACGGTGATCGGCACCTTCCGAAGCTCGGTGGTGGCGAACACGAACTTCACATGCGGCGGCGGCTCCTCCAGCGTCTTGAGCAGCGCATTGAAGGCGTTGCGCGTCAGCATGTGGACTTCATCGATGATGAAGACCTTGGTGCGGATCGTCATCGGGCGAGAACGGCTCACCTCGATGATCTCGCGCACATCGTCAACGCCGGTTCGGGACGCGGCATCCATCTCGAATACGTCGGGCTCGCGTTCGGCGAGGATGGCGACGCAGTTCGGGCACACGCCGCATGGGTCGGCGGTCGGCCCGCCGGTTCCGTCGGGGCCGATGCAGTTCAGCGCGCGGGCGATGATGCGGGCGGTGGTTGTCTTGCCGACGCCGCGGACGCCGGTGAGCATGAAGGCATGCGCGACGCGGCCGGTGGCAAAGGCGTTGCGCAGCGTGCGCACCATCGCCTCCTGGCCGATCAGGTCGTTGAAGCTGGTCGGGCGATATTTCCGCGCCAGCACCCGGTACGGCGCGGCATGCACCGGAACCGAGCCGCCGAACAACCCCGGACCTTCGGGTGCCGGCGGCGCCTCAAGCTGTGGCGAATCGTCCTGGAACAGGCCGGACATGCGGGGCGGTCTCCAGCCGCCGCGGCGGCCCCCTTCTTTCGTGCCAAGCAAACGGTGGGAGGCCAGACAAACGACCCGAGCGGAAACTCACTGCGGCTGCTTCCTTCCGGACCTGACCGGGTTGGCGAGGCGCCCGTCCGCCGCCGACCTCCCAGGGGTGCATATCATGCTTCGGGGGGGAGGCGGCAAGGCGGTGTGGATCGCTCGAACGTCAGCCGGTCTGGAACCGACCGCCTCTAGTCGCGCGCTGTGAGCGCCGACTCGCTTGCCTCGTCTGGTGCCCTACGCCCAGAGGATGTTGGTGGTTGGCATTGCCGCCATCCCATGAAGGTCCACACCATGGGCGGCGCCCGCGCCGAAGGTGAGCATCGTGCCGCCACGTCCGTCGTATGTTTCTTGCAGCGAACCTTGCAGCGCCTTGTCGATGGTCAGCGAATCGCCCTTGGCAATCGAGAAGTCCTCGAGCGTGAGGAGGCCGCTGTTGGCATGGAAGGCATAGGCGTCCTTGCCGCTGCCTCCCGTCACGTCCAGACTGCCGGTGCCTGCAATGAACTCGTTGCTGCCGGCATCGGCCGTGACGACGGCGTGGCCTGACCCGCCAACCAGCGTCAAGGAGCCGGCGTCGATGAATCTGAGCTGACTGGACCCGGTGCCAAGAGCCACGGTCGCGGCACTCCCTTTTGTGAGTACGAAGGTCTCTCCACCGACCGAAGATGCCGGGACCGAGGGAGGCACGGCAGGTGCCGCGATGTGGGTCCAGCCGGCACCGGGGGCGGGTTCCGAGTACCAGTTCCCGTTGGCGTTCTCTTGGACGATTTTACCGCCGTTGAGCTCCAACAGGGCGACGTTCCTGGTGGCCTGATCGACGGTGCCGTTGACGGCGATCTGCAGGCCATTCGATGCTGATTGGACTAGTGTCAACGCATTGCCGGCCTGATCGATGATCGGGCTTGCGGCTGCGGTCGTGATTTCGGTTCCGTCTTGGCTGGGTGTGGAAGGCGAGGGAGGTGGGGGAGGCGAGGTAGGCGCGGCAGGTGCTGCGATGTGGGTCCAGCCGGCACCGGGGGCGGGTTCCGAGTACCAGTTCCCGTTGGCGTTCTCCTGGACGATTTTGCCGCCACTGAACTCCAACAGGACGACGTTCCTGGTGGCCTGATCGACGATGCCGTTGACGGCGATCTGCAGGCCATTCACCGATGACTGGACGAGTGTCAATGCATTGCCGGCCTGATCGATGATCGGGCTTGCCGCGGCAGTGGTGATCTCGGTTCCATCCGGGCCAGTCGGGGTCGGCGGCGTGACGGGCGGGGTTGTGCCGCCGCCGGTCGGGGAGGTGGGCTGCGAAAGCCACGGCTGCAGGTTTTTCCCCACCGGGGTCAGCTGAGTGCCATTGGGGTTCAGGAAGGCCGAGTCAGTGCCGTCCGGGTGATTGTCATTGTCCATGGCCCAGAACACGGCCCCGGCCTGGCCGGCTTCGTTGGCGGCGACAACGGCGGTGATGACGGTGTTGCCCTGCGGGTCCAGGGTATATCCATCGATCGCATTGCCGAATTCGTCGATGGAGGCGAACAAGCCAAGGCCCTTGGCGGTCTGGACATCGCCTTGCACATACTGAGCCGCGCCGTTCGGATCGGTGCCGTTGTAGTAAATGTGCGGCGTGACGAAGAGCCCCGCGGTGCCAACGGCGGCGGTTACCGTGGAGACGTTGGCAAAATCCCACCCGCCGTTCGGCTGCACGCCAATCAGGCCGGTGAACCCGGCCGCACGAATGGCGTTGATGATCCCGATCTGGTACTGCGCGGTTGTCGCGGCGGCAGTACTCGGCTCGTTTGGTGTTTCCAGAAAGACGAGCGGGTTGCCTTTGTACGCGGTCGCCATCTGCTGGTACCAGGCGACGTTGTCGCCGTTCCCGCTGTGATCCTCGATCTCGACCACGATGCCCTTGGCCGTGTACTCCTGCACCACCTGGTCGATCGATGCCGCGGAATCGCTGCCTGGGACCACGTTCAGCCGGATGGCTGTGAGGCCGGGATAATCGGTCAGGACATTGGCGAAGCCTTGCAGTGCATCCTGCACGCCCGCATTCAGGCCGCGCATGGTCCACGGCTGTCCGTTGGGGGCGGCGAAGCCGCTGGTGGCGGATACTGTGAAGTTTGTCATGTGATTATATTCCTATATCTTGGGCGCAGGTGTCCCCGGCCTGCGCCGCTGGCCATCACGGGATGCTAACGGTTATCGGCGCTGAATGTTACGGTATGGATACAGAGTACTTATGGGCGTGATAGCGTGCCATATTTCGCTCATGGCGAACGTTCGGGATGGCTGTCGCGACCGGCTTGCATGGATCCGCATCAGTCGGGCGGAGGAATGTTTTCATCTTGGAATAGGTCATTGAAGCCAGCGTTCACACAGCACGATTATCACGGATAAGTGATTACGAATCCGTATACATCACCTAGTATTTACTTGCAAGAATCGACTACGTTACGAATATCCTACTTACCGTGTGTCGATAAAACCAATTTAGGGATACTTTATTCGCAACATGTAGGAATGAAGATCCACCTGATGGCACCAGTGTCAAAAGATTTGCTGCATCTCTCGGTTTATCCTAAAATCAGAGAATTATCGCAAGGAATAATGCGGAGAACCCGCGGCATCGCAAAGCAAGCAACACTCATCCCGATCAATCATATCGGATTATTAATGCCTAATTAACGCAGTGTGTGCCGACGCCGCAGCGCCCCGGCTGGTGGCCATCCATCACCAGATTGCCCGAAGCGTCTATCGGTTCGTCGGCGCAACCGGTCGGGGCCGGAGCAGATCGCAACGCCGTCCAGGAGTGCTGGCGTCTTGCCGTCGCAGGCCATTCTCGCTAAACCGCCCCCACGCCGGCACCCCTGGAGGCCGGCGTTTGGCATTTGCGGGAGCGGACCATGGCCAATGTCGTGACGATCGAGGCCGAGGCACGCGCGCGAGCTGGTAAGGGGGCGGCGCGGGCGACACGGCGCGCGGGCAAGGTGCCCGGCGTGATCTATGGGGCGCATCAGGCACCCTCGCTCATAGCGCTCGAACCGCGCGCGGTGCTGCGGGAACTCCAGCGCGCCGGCTGGCAGTCGCGCCTGTACGAGATCAAGATCAACGGCGACGATACGCGCGCGCTGATCCGCGATGTGCAGTTCCATCCCGTCACCGACGCGCCGGAACATGTGGATTTCCAGCGCCTGGCGCCAGGCGAACCAATCCGCGTGTCGGTGCCAGTGCATTTCGAGAACGACGGCCTCAGCCCCGGCCTGAAGCGCGGAGGCGTGCTGAACGTAATCCGCCACACAGTCGAGGTCTACGCCGATCCCGAGCAAATCCCCGAGCAGTTCACCGCCAACCTCGCCGATCTCGACTTCAATGACGCGGTGCGCTGGGAGAACCTGATCGGCACCGGGAACACGCGTTCGGCGATCGGCCGCAACTTCGTCGTCGCGACCGTGGCGCCGCCGACCAAGCAGGCCGAGGCTGCTGCCGAAACGACGGCGGCGGCCGCACCGGCAGCGGCTCCGGCCGCCGCGGCGCCGGCAGCGGCGCGTGGGGCGCCGGCGCGAGGCGGAGCGGGCGGCGGACGCGGCGGCGGGTCGAAGCGCTGATCGCACCAGGCATCGGGATGTCATGCTGCTCTGGGTCGGCCTCGGCAATCCGGAACCGGGGATGGCCCGGAACCGGCACAATATCGGTTTCATGGCGATAGACACGATCGCTATCCGGTATGGCTTCGCGCCATGGCGGCAGCGCTTCAAGGGGTTGGTCAGCGAGGGCAGCGTCGCCGGGGAAAAGATCCTGGCGCTGAAGCCGCAGACCTATATGAACGAATCGGGCACGTCGGTGCAGCAGGCGGCGGCGTTCTACAAGCTGCCGACCGAGGCGATCACCGCGTTCCACGACGAACTGGATCTGGTGCCCGGGAAGGTGCGGGTGAAGCGCGGCGGCGGGGCGGCGGGACACAACGGGCTGCGCAGCATGGACCGCATCCTGGGCACGCAGGACTACTGGCGGGTGCGGCTCGGCATCGGCCATCCCGGCCAGAAGGAGCGCGTGCTGGGGCACGTGCTGGGCGACTTCGTGAAGGAGGACCGGGAGTGGCTGCTGCCCGTCCTCGATGCCGTCGCCGATGCGGCACCCTTGCTGATCGAGACAAAGCCTGAAGATTTCATGACCAAGGTCGCGCTGCTGGCGCGGGATGCGAAGTAGATCTAGGGGCCAAAACATTCAGCTAATCCACATTTCCGGCAACGAAAGGCTAGCTTCTGGGCCTGACATCCAACGGTTTAGCCCGTGGCGAGCGGATATATCTGCCGTATCATCAAGCCCAGTGTGTCCACAGGACGGCCTCCGTGTGCGCCACGATGAACCAAACCTTAGATAGTAACGACCGACAAGAGACCCTGGTGCCTGGTAGCCATTCGTTTGTCGTCTTCATTGATGAGACCGGAGACGAGAAGTTTGGCCAACCCATCCGACCCGTCTTCGGATTTGGCGGATGCGCGGTCCTTGGAGCAGACCTGGATCGATTTATCCATGTGCCGTGGCGGACAGTCCGACACGCCATCAACGGTTCACCCGATGCGCCGCTCCATGCGGCAGATCTACCCAGGCCAGTGAAAGATGACCACATGCTCTCGCTTGGCATCTTCTTCGCTAGTGTTCCCTTCTCTCGTTTCGGCGTGACCTGTGATCGGGACACCACTCTGCCCCTTGAGTTTGGGCGCGTCCATCTTGTGTTGGAAGTCCTAAAAGAACGGATAAATGCTGTGTTGCGCTATACATGGGCAACCGACGTGATAGTGATATTTGAACACACAGAGAGATTAGAAAAAGTCATTGCTGCGCATTTTGGCGACTATAGCCCGCATCAGTTTGGACGTGTTCTTTCTTGCAATTTCTACTTCATGCCAAAATCTGCGAACGACCCTGGCCTTGAGGTTGCTGATTTCGTTGTCAATGCGTGCGGCACTCAGGCTGCGCTATTTGCGCGCCGAGCTGACGCTTTGTCATTTGGATTAGACTTCCAAGCAGTGTTCCACTCAGCAGATGTATATCTCAATAGCTACATCCATATCAATCATATGACCGTTCGGAATCCACAGCCCCCCCCGCGACACTGCGTCTGTGGCTGAGAGATGGTATATCTCTGCCGCCGGACAGCACCACACACGGGCATGGGATCATCCGGTTCGCGTGGAACCATCTATCCGTTCGAAAATTTTATCATAGCGTGACACACCGTCCTTATCACCTGTTGTCGGTCGTGATCCGCATCACCATGCCGCCAGCATCACCTGCCGCCAATCCGCCGAACGTCCGTTGCGCCACGACGCCGGCCCTGTCGTCGCGGTGCCGCGCCAAACCGCTTGCAACAATTTCACTCATATAGTATCAGACCAACGCGCAGCGGGCGCTCCATAGACCCAAACGACCACGCCACCCGCCAGTGGTCGCAGAGCCAATCGGTTCGGGTCGATTGATCCCACGGCACGCATTGCGGTCGCAAAGGAAAGACTTGGATCATGATAGACGGTCCCACGACCTACGTGCTCGTTCATTCGGTCTTGCGCCAGACGGCGGAGGAAGGGAGCACGATCTCCTATTCCGACGCGATGAAAGCAATCAGTTGGAGCTACCAAGACGCCTATAAACGGAATGTGTTCGCGTTCGTACTTCGCGCGATCACCTATGCAGAAGTTGGGACTGGTAATCCGATGCTGACGGCCGTGGTAGTGCAGAAGGAACCCGGCATCCCGACGAAGGCTTTTTTTGATACTGCGGGAGAGCTTGACCGGCTCCGCAAGGACGATACGGACATTTGCTTTTGGAAGCGTGAGCTTGATCGCGTTTACAACCGATGGCGCAAGGGTGTGGCTGCCAAGGCCGCATAGCGAGCCTGACGGAGCAGTGATTCACCGCCGTCTCCTTCGGATGTCCACGTGGAGCCGTCTACTGCTCCGTAATTCGGAGGCTCGCGGGCCTGTTGATTGCGAACTTATGGAATCGCAGAGAAAATCAGATGGGATTCAATTGCGGTATCGTCGGGCTGCCGAATGTCGGCAAATCTACCCTGTTCAACGCGCTGACGGCAACGGCGGCGGCGCAGGCGGCGAACTATCCGTTCTGCACGATCGAGCCGAATGTCGGGCGCGTGGCGGTGCCGGATGCTCGGCTGACCACGCTGGCCGCAATCGGCAAGTCGGCAAAGATCATCCCGACCAGCCTGGAGTTCGTCGACATCGCCGGACTGGTGCGCGGGGCGAGCAAGGGCGAAGGGCTGGGCAACCAGTTCCTTGCGCACATCCGCGAGGTGGATGCGATCATCCACGTGCTGCGCTGCTTCGAGGATACCGATGTGACGCATGTCGAGGGCAGCATCGACCCTCTGCGCGACGCAGAGGTCGTGGAAACCGAGCTGATGCTTGCGGACCTCGAAAGCCTGGAGAAGCGGCTGATCGCGGCACAGAAGAAGGCGCGCGGGGGCGACAAGGAAAGCATTGCCCTGGTGGGGCTGATCGAACCCATTGTCGTTGCGCTGCAATCCGGCAGGCCGGCGCGGACGGTCGTTGCGCCAGAGCATGCGGAAGCGGTGAGGCGACTGCAGCTGCTGACGACGAAGCCGGTGCTGTATGTGTGCAACGTGGACGAGGGCTCGGCCGCGACGGGCAACGCGTTCTCGGTCCAGGTGGAGGCGCGGGCGCGCGCGGAAGGGGCCAGGGTCATCGTCGTGTCGGCGGCGATCGAAGCCGAGGTGAGCCAGTTGCCGGAGGCCGATCGCGGCGAGTTCCTGGAGGGGCTGGGCCTGCACGACAGCGGCCTGGATCGCGTGATCCGCGCCGGCTACGGCCTGTTGGGGCTGCTCACGTTCTTCACGGTGGGGCCGAAGGAGGCGCGTGCCTGGACCGTCGTGCGCGGCACCAAGGCGCCGCAGGCGGCCGGCGCGATCCACGGCGATTTCGAGCGCGGCTTCATCGCGTGTGAGACCATCGCCTACGATGACTATCTCGCCTGCAAGGGCGAGGCGGGCGCGAAGGACGCCGGCCGGATGCGGGTGGAGGGCAGGGAATACGTCGTGAAGGACGGGGACGTGCTGCTGTTCCGGTTCAACGTGTGACTCCCTCTCCGCCCCGCGGGGCGGAGAGGGTTGGGGTGAGGTGGGGCTCGCGGAGCCGATGCGCTGCGGCGATCGATAGCCACGGTGGTCCTGTGAGTCCCCCACCTCACCCTGACCCTCTCCGCCCCCAAAGGGCGGAGAGGGAAAAACGGGGGACTCACTCCAGCTTTGCGTCCAGCGTGATCTCGGCGTTCAGCACCTTCGACACCGGACAGCCTGACTTCGCCGCCGCCGCAAGCTCCTGAAACTTCGCCGCGTCGATGCCCGGCACGCGGGCACGCATCACCAGGTGCACCGCTGCGATTTTCCAGCCGGCGCCCTCCTGTTCCATGGTCAGCGTCGCCTCGGTGTGGAGGCTCTCGGGCGGGTGGCCCGCGCCGCTGAGCTGGAACGCCGTCGCCATGCTGAAGCAGCCGGCATGCGCAGCCGCGATCAATTCCTCGGGGTTGGTGCCCTTGCCGTCGCCGAAGCGCGTGTTGAAGGAGTAGGGCGTGTCCTTCAGGGTGGCACTTTGGGTGGTGAGGCTGCCTTTGCCATCCTTGCCGCTGCCTTGCCAGCTGGCGCTGGCGTGACGCTTGATGCTTGCCATGTTGGACCTCCTGCCGGTTGCAGGCTGCATGTAGGAAGCCGCGCCTTGATGTCACGGGTGAGGGGTGGCCGGTCGGTCGGGGCTCGCCGCATTCCGCAGAAGGCTCAGCATTCGACCGACATAACCAGGCATCAGAACGAATTGCAGCAGCAAGAGATAAACCAGGGCACCCGCGAACAATCCGGCAGCCAATGAAGCGATGCCAGCCTGCAGGCGTTCGGATATGGCCCATGTTACCGCCAGCATCGCGCCTGTCGAGCCGGTCACCCGCAACCAGTCGGACAGGATAGGTCGAAGCGGCAGGTCGCAGGCGCGCTTAATTGCGAGCAAATTCAGTGGCACCATGACCAAAGACAGGAGCGACCAAGCGGCGCCGGCGGCAACAATACCAAAATAGCTGGCGATCGGAAAGGCGACACAGGCGAGCACCACCTGGGCGAGAGCAAGGCGTGTGAACCGTTCTGGCTGTCCAAGTGCTGACAGTGCCTGCCCGTTCAGGATCCAGAGTCCGAGTGTGGGCGCTGTGAAACACATGGCCTGAAGCACAGGTCCAGCCGGCGCCCAGTGCTCGCCGAAGAGAATACGGACAAGGACTGGTGCGCTTACGCCCAGTCCAGCGGCCGCCGGTGCCCATACCGAATTCACGACCAGGATCATCTTTCGGTAGGTTTCCCGAAAGATCGGCAGATCGTTTACAAAGCGGCTCAAGACTGGAAGAGTAACGCGCTCGACGGGCTGATTGGTTAGACCACTGGCGGTCGTCACGATCCTCAGCGCCAGCGCGTAGCACCCCACCCCGACCGGATCGGCGAACAGGCCGACCGCAAGCTGGCTGATCCGGTCAGCCGACACCTTCAGGCCATTCGCAAACATGAAGTGACCCGCGAAATGGACCAGCTCGCGCAGTTCCTCGTAGCGGAAGCGCAGCCCCGGACGCCATTCGGTCTGCGAATTCAGGACGAAAAATATTACCACGTATTGTACAAGTTGGGAGACGGCCAGCGCCCATACGCCATAGCCGCGCAATGCCATGACAATGCCGACGCCGCCACCGATGATGTAGCTGAGCGCCGTCCTCGCGGCCAGAACCTGTATTCGGAGAGCGCGCCGGTATAGCGCGGTCGGCACCGTCACCAGGGCCTGAAGCAGGCAGACAAGCGATAGGACGCGGATCAACGGCTCGAGAAGCGGCGAGGCGAATAATCTGGCCGCGGGGTGTGCGGCCACTTGCGCAAGCGCAACAAGACAAAGCGAGAGCAGCACATCGCACCAGAACACCGTGTCAAGGAAACTGGCGTCGATCTCGGTGCGCTGTATGATGGCATCCGCAAATCCATAGTACTGCACGACTGTCACCAGGATGAGCAATGACAGTGCGAGTGTGAAGATGCCGTAGTCGGCAGGCCCGATCGTGCGGGCCATGACCAGAAAGATCAGGAAGGATGCGCCCTGGCCGCCACCGAGCTCCACAAGGGTCCAAAGCGTTGCATGAGCCGAGCGCTCCCGGCTCGGAGGCGCTGCGTGGTATTCGCGCGGAGCGGCTCCGTTGGTCACTTTCATGCGCGGCTGCAGTCGCGTGCCATCTCAGCAGACCTCCTCAGTCACGGCACCTCGGCGGCGAGCCATGGCACAGCATGCCGGCCCGGAACGGATTGGGGACCAATTCATGGCAACGACAGTGGAGGACATGCGCCCAGGACTATGTGAATGTCAGCTGCATATGGTCGCTCTACCCTTCCATGCCAGTGCAAGGCCAGGCTATGGACGCAATGTGCGATGCCGGTCAGTAGGAACAGCCGCGTCTACGTAGATGCGCGTGGATCGGCGATTATTCATAGCCAGCATGTCCGGCTCTGAGTTGCGCGACAATATGTCATTGATATCCGGTGCATGACTGATCACGAGTGACGCATTTGATCGAATTTGCAATGCCACGCAGACCATTGGAGGTATGGCCGACATGCCGGCAGCCCGCGGTGGATCGCCGGATCGTTTCTTGACATTCAAGAGAGTAGGGTTTGGCTGCGTCGCTCGCGGCGCATGGCGCCAAGTGCCAAGCGCACCGCAATTCTGGCTGGAGCCCATGCGCTGAAGCTGCTGCCGCGCCACTGGCTTGGGCCTTTCCAGCCCAATGGGGCCACGGTTCCTGCGCGACGCATTCGCTGCACCTGATGCCCGGAGCGCGCGCGGGGACGCCGGTTTCAAAGCAGGTCCAGACGACCGCAGCAAAAGCAGCCGCCCAGATATCCCGCCGCCAATCGAGGTTTCAGCGCACTGGCGTGTCCGGCCACAAGCGGCCAAACTGAAACCGGTCAGGTCGGATAAGGAAGCCCCGCATATGCCCTACGAAACGATCGAGGTGAAACCGGCGACCGCGGCGATCGGCGCGGAGATCTCCGGTGTCGATCTGTCGAAGCCGCTCGGCAATCAGCAGTTCCAGGAGGTGCACGACGCGCTGATGGCGCATCAGGTGGTGTTCTTCCGCGACCAGAAACTGAACCTCGATCAGCACAAGGCATTCGGCCGGCTGTTCGGCGAACTGCACATCCATCCGAACACGCCGGGACCCGACGGCCACCCGGACGTTCTGCCAGTTCACGCGGACGCGAACTCCAAACGGATCGCCGGCGAGCGCTGGCATTCCGACGTTTCGTGCGATCCCGAGCCGCCGATGGGCTCGATCCTGAACCTGAAGGTGGTGCCGCCGGTCGGCGGGGACACGATCTTCGCCAGCATGTACGCTGCGTACGACGCGCTGTCGGCGCCGATGCAGAAGTTCCTGTCCGGGCTGGCGGCGATCCATGACGGCTCGATGAACTATTCGCGGACCAATCGCCTGATTGGCGCCGATGGGCCCAAGTCATTCCCGCACGCCGAGCATCCGGTGGTTCGCACGCATCCGGTGACGGGGCGGCAGGCGATCTTCGTCAATCCGGTGTTCACGCACTCGATCAAGGACCTGCCCGACGCGGAGAGCAAGGCTATCCTCGAATTCCTGTACGAGCATTGCGGCCGGCCGCACTGGCAGGTGCGGTTCCGCTGGCAGCCGGACTCGGTTGCGTTCTGGGACAATCGCTGCGTGCAGCACATCGCGCTGTGGGACTACTTCCCACAGGTGCGTTCCGGCTACCGGGTGACGGTGAAGGGGGACAAGCCGTTCCATCGTGGCCATTGATCCCGCGGAGGTCGCACGCCTGATACTGGCGGGCCAGGTGCCGCCGGCCGCGTGGATTCCCGACATCCTCGAATTGCGGCTCGAACGCAGCTACATCACCGATCTGCGCCCGCTCGCTGCGCTGACGGCCCTGACGCATCTACACCTTACGCGCTCACGCATCAGCGATGTGGGATCGCTCGCGTCGCTTGCACGCTTGCAACGGCTGCATCTGTCGTTCACCGCGGTCAGGGATTTGACACCGCTCGCGGGCATGGCAGCACTCGGAGGCTGTTTCCTCACCGGCTCGCTAGTCAATGACGTCACGCCACTGGCGGGACTCGTCAAGCTGGAGCGGCTCGATATCGGCGACACGCGCGTGAACGATGCGACGCCACTGGCCGGACTGCGCAACCTGCGCAGCCTGGACCTGTCAGGCACGCGGGTCAGCGAACTTGCACCGCTTGCTGCGCTGGCCGGGTTGCAATATCTCGACCTGACCAACACGCCCGTCACCGACCTGTCGCCGCTCGCCGGGCTGACTGAGCTGCGGTGGCTCATTACGCGTGGCACACGGGCCGATATATCGGTGTTGTCCCACCTCACCAGTTGTCAAATTGTCACTGCGGCGGTTGTGCTGAAGCGCCGATCATATACTGCGCCGGCAAGTTGATATTTACCAATGGACGAGAAGGTTGACTCTCCGGCTCGGTCTTCCCCGTCATGGCGGGCGAAGGCCCGCCATCCACGTCTTTCCTTGGTGTTATCAGCAAAGACGTGGATGGCCGGCCTTCGCCGACCATGACGACGGTGGGGCAATCGGTGGGTCACTCACATGGACGGTTCGTACTATCATAAGGCTCAGCCAGCAGCAGTTCGATCCCGATTTGCGGCATGTGCAACACGCTGTCTGCACCCAACAGGTGTCCCCACCGCCCTATCGATGCGCGATCGACACCGGCTCGCCCACCGGATCAGCGGTGAGAAAACCCAGCGACTCACCCTCGAGCACCACGCACGTCATCTTGCCGCCGAACACCGCGCCGGTGTCGATGGCGATGCGGTTGTGGCGCACCACCGGCGCCTTCACCGGCGAATGGCCATGCACGACGACGGCACCGAACTCGGCCTCGGAATACAAGAACGGCTGGCGCATCCGCAGCAGGTCCTCGCGCACCTGGTGCTCCAGCGCCACGCCGGGACGGATACCGGCATGGACGAAGAAATACCCACCCTCGCGGTGCACGAGCGTAAGATTGCGCAGGAATTCGAGGTGCTGCGGTGGAACACTCTGGGGCCACGCCTCGCGCGGCGAGTCGGGATCGACGCCATAGCTTTCCAGCGCCGTACGGCCGCCGGCGAACAGCCAATCGGTCGCCGCGGGGCGATCACCGGACAGCGCGTTCAGCATCGTCTCGTCGTGGTTACCGACGAGGTTCACCATCTGCGCGCCGGCGACCGGCGATCCATTCAGCAGCCGCCGCAGCACGCCGGCGGTGTCGGCGCCGCGATCGACATAGTCGCCGATATGCAGGAGCACCGCTTGATCCACCGGTCGCCGAGCAAGGTCCTCGGCGATGATCTCGTGCAGATCGCCAAGCTGCGCGTCGCAGCCATGGATGTCGCCGATGGCATAGACCCGCCGCCCTGGCAGCACGATGGCGGGGGCCCTGGAAAGCTCGATCATTGCGCCGCAGATTAGACAGGAAGCAGCGGCAGCACCACCCGGCTTGGGCGATCGGCATCGACGAACACGGTGTTGACCGCGACGCGCCGGCGGCGCGCCCGACCTTCCGCCTCGCCGGTGTTCGGGTTGACATCGAACTTCGGAAAATTGCTCGAGGAAATGTCGAGCCGGACGCGATGCCCGAGCATGAACAGGTTCGCGGTCGGAAACAATGTGACGCGGATTTTCCCCACCTCGCCCGGTTGGCGCAGCCGTGGCCGCGCGGGGTCCTCGGCATAGCGCAGCCGCAAAATCCCGTCGGTGAGGAGCATCGCATAACCCTTGGGATAGTCAGCCGATGGCGGATGCACGTCGATCAGCTTGGCAGTGAAATCGGTGTCCAGGCCGTCGGTCGCCACATACAGCTCGGCCTCGATCGGCCCCACCACCTGCAGCGGCGCATCGAGCGGCTGGGTCTGGAACACCAGCACATCGCGCCGCGAGGCAAGCGGCAGATAGGGCGGCGCGCAGCCGAAGAATCCTTCCCGTTCCGTCTGATCCCAGGCGCCGGCATACGCCACCGGATCGAGGCTGCTCATCGCGCCGCCAATCGTCGGCACAGGCTGCGACGGATCGAAATCGTACGACAGCGGCAACGCGCCGGGCGCCGGAGCAGCGCGCGCCAGCGTGCCATCCCCGTGCAGATGAAACGATGTAAAATCCACGCCGGGCGGCGGCCAGTCGGACGCGGTGATCCAGCGCCCGCCATGCTCCAGCCTGCCCGCCATATTGCGTCGCCCGCTGCCGCCACCCATGACAAAGACGCGCACCGCGGGTTCGCCGAGCTTCGTGCCCTTCACCGCATGGTCGAAGATGCGCAGCCGGTAGGCGCGCCAGTCACCAGCCCAGGAATCCAGCGTCGCATCGGGGCCAAACTCCACATCGCCAAAGCAGGTATCGCTTCGATCGCCATGTGTCCACGGCCCGATGATCAGCCGCTGCGCCCCTCGTCTCGCACGCTGCAACCCCGTGAAGTTGCCAGTTGCAGTCAGCGGATATGGGTCATACCACGACGACATGTGCACGCAGTTCGCGCGGCTGTAACGCTGATGAAATCCCTCGGTCCAGATGCCGAGCTGCTGCCAGAATTCGTCAAATGCGCCGTGGGTCCATTGGTCGAACAGATACGCCTCGTAGTCGGGATGATGGCGCAGCGGCGAATGGCCGGGCTTCCACGGCATGCGGGTGAACCACTCGCGGATGTCCTCTGCCGCGAGTGCCGCGCGCATCACCGGATTGGCCAGCGCCTCGGGCGACACGAGCGCATTCTTGAACGCCCAGGTCGCTTGCTTCATCTCAAATGCGCCGGACTGGCGGATGCCCGACCGCCACGCATTGACGAAGCCGCCGCAGTCCAGCACCTGCGCGACCAGACCTGGAGGATCAAGACATCCAAGCGCGGCCTGCGTGTGCGCCGAATAGGACAGCCCCATGGTGCAGATGCGCCCGTCGCACCACGACTGATCGCGCAGCCAGGCGCACGTGTCGAACCCATCCTCGCCGTCGGATAGGTATTTGACGAAGCGCCCTTCCGAGCCGTAGCGGCCGCGCGTGTCCTGGTAAATGACGGCATAGCCGTGCGCGGTGAAATACGCGGCGATCTCGGCGCGTGTGGCAGGCGTGCGGTTGTCGGCGGTGATCTCGCTGCGGCTGGTCTCGGCGCGACCGTAGGGGGTGCGTTCCATGATCGCCGGGAACGGGCCGGCGCCGTCCGGCAGGTACACGTCGGTGGCGAGGCGGACGCCGTCGCGCATGGCGACCATCTGGGTGGAAACGGACATCAGGATGCTCCCTTGCGGGCCAGATCATGACGCGCGGGCGGCGTCCGTGGTAGGTGCGACTATCGGACGACGGTGGGAGGACTGCATGAAGCTCGCCCTATCAGCCTGTGCCTGCGTGGTCATGCTGGCGAGCTGCCAAATGGCGCAGGCGCGCATCACCGGGATAACGATAACGCGCGTCGATTCGCCGGCCTTTGAGGGACGGTCGTTCGGCAGCGTCGGTCAATACGAGAAACTGGTCGGACGCGTTGCGGGGGAGATCGATCCTGCCGATCCGCATAATTCCGTCATCACCGATGTCGGCCTCGCGCCCCGCAACGCAGCGGGAAAGGTCGAGTATCAAACCGACATCATGATCCTGCGCCCTGTCGATCGTTCGAAGGGCAATCACAAGGTCTGGTACGAGCTGACCAATCGCGGCTCGATCGTAGCGTTTCCTCAAATCAACGACGCGCCGTCCGGCGGCAACGACCCGAGCAAGGCCGCTGACGCCGGCAATGGTTTCCTGATGCGGCAGGGGTTCAGCATCCTGTTCAGCGGCTGGGATACCACCGCTGCACCCGGCGGCAATCGCTTCACGACGAAGGCGCCGGTCGCGGTCAATCCCGACGGATCGCCGATCATCGGCTCGGCGCTGGAGGAGTTCAGCATCGACAATGACACGACCACAAACGGCCGCTTGACCTATCCGGCCGCGACGCTCGACAAGTCAAAGGCGACGCTCACGATGCGCTCACGCTACGAGGATTCTCCAACCGTGGTCCCAGCCGCCGAATGGGACTATGCCCATGAGGGTGGCACGGCGATCCGGCTTGTCGGCGAACAAACCTCGTTTCAACAGGGCATGCTTTACGAGTTTGCCTATCAGGCAAAGGACCCTGTCGTGTCCGGCGTGGGATTCGCGACAATTCGCGATCTGGCGTCGTTCGTGCGCACTGCACAAAAGGATGACGCCGGCACCGCAAATCCGCTGGATGGCGAGGCAGCAACGATCTACGCGTCATGCGTGTCGCAGCCGTGTCGCACCGCCCACGATTTCGTCCAGCTTGGATTCAACGAGGACGAAGGCGGCGGGAGGGCGATCGACGGCATCGTCAACTGGATCGGCGGCGCGGACGGCATCTACATGAACTACCGCTTCGCGCAGCCATTCCGGACTCACCGCCAGCATATCAACCGCTGGTTCCCGGAGTTTCAGGCGCCGTTCACCAACCAGGTCAGATTTGATCCGGTCACCAACACCACCGGGGGGAAACTGGCACGATGCCTGGCGAGCGCGACCTGCCCGAAGATCTTCGAAGTGAATTCGGCGAACGAGTATTGGGCGAAGGACATGGCCGTGGCCCATGTCGATGAAGCCGGTGCCGACCTTGCCGATGAGCCGGCAAATGTGCGCTCGTATTTCCTGGCGAGCCTGCCGCACCAAGGCGGCATCGGCGCCACCGGCCGCGGCATCTGCCGGCAGGAACGCAATCCGCTCGTGGCGAATGCCGTGCTGCGCGCGCTGCTCATCGCAATGGACCAGTGGGTATCCGCGGGCACCGAGCCGCCGGCAAGTCGGCTGCCGCACGTCGCTGATGGCACGCTCGTGCCGCCGTTGCCCCAGACGGGGCAAGGATTCCCACATATCCCCGGCATCAAATACAACGGCCGCATGCACACCGGCGATTTGTTCGACTACGGCCCTCGGTCCGGCGAGGGGATTTTGACCGTCCTGCCGCCGCGTCTCGTCGGCACGCCTTATCCGGCCCTGGTGCCAAAAGCCGATTCGGATGGCAACGATATCGCGGGGATACGCCTTCCAGAGGTTGCGGTTCCGCTGGCGACGTACACTGGTTGGAATCTGCGCGCCATGCCGGCGGGTGGTGACGACGGCTGCGACAGTTTTGGGCAGGAAATCGATTTTGCCAGGACCAAGACCGAACGTATTGCCAATAACGACCCCAGGCCCTCTCTCGAAGAGCGCTATCCCAGCCATGCCGATTACGTAAACGCGGTTGCTGCCGCGGCCAACGGGCTTGCGCGTGATCGTCTGCTTCTCGATGAGGATGTTCCGGCCTATGTGAACAAGGCGCGGAACTCCCAAGTCGGAAACTGATGATCTACTGAGAATTAAACGAATCAGCTGCGGCGCGGCTGATGCCTCTTATCGTCATCCCCGCGACAGCGGGGACCCAGTTGCCGCCTGGGTCCCCGCTTTCGCGGGGATGACAACAAGAGCGGCAGATCTGGAGACAACTGACGCAGTTAATCCGGAGCAGATCCTAACGCCGTAAGACCGCGAGCTTTCGTCCGTCAAATCAGCATCGACGACTGCGCCCACATCAACCAACTGCCATCGCCCTTCCATTCCCACTGCCCGAACACAAAGCCGCCAGTCCCACGACGACCACGCCCACCAGACAGACCGTGCCGTAGCCGACCATCTCCATCGCCCAACCGCCGATGAACGCACCAACGGCGCCCGCCAACGAGGATGATGCGTTGAACAGCCCCAACGCCTCACCCTTCTCGCCGGGCGCGAGTTGCGCCGCAAGCGCCGTGCCGCTGACGCCAAGCAGGGGCCACGCCATGACCAGGACGACAAACCCGGCCAGAGCCAGCGGCACGCCCGCCGTCCCCGACAGGAAAGCGCCGGCCAGGATCGCGATCGCAATGGTGCGTCCGGTGAAACCCGCCCGCAGCACAGGCCGCGCGCCGCGCTGTTTCGCGATGCTCGCTGCCAGAGGATACAGCGCCAGGCTGGCAGCCGCGGCGAAGGCGTAGGTTGTGGCGGGCAATCCTGTCGCCACGCCGAAGTTCCTCACAAGCGCCAGCGGGAACATCGTCAGCACCGCGCTGATCGCGACGAACGCCACGAACCAGACGATCATCAGCCGCGCGAACGGCATTTCGATTTCGCGCAGCAGCGTCCGGAGCCCGTTCCAGGTGAGAATATGGAACAGCCGCTGCGGCGAACTGGTCCACCCCTCGGCGCCCACCGGCGGGTGCGCCGTTGCGGCATCGCGCGGAACCGGGACCTGTATGCCGCGCAAGGTCAGCCAAGCCATGGGCACCGCCGCGGCGACCAGCGCGGCGGCAACCCCGTAGGCAAGCGCGTAGCGACCGCCGATGAACCCAGCAAGCAACAGGCCCACGACCTGGCCAAGCCCACTGAATGCCTGCAGCGCGCCGATGCGGGCATCCCATTCCTCCGGTGGCCGCAGCTCGACGATGAACATGTTCGCCACGGTGTTCGCGGCGGCAAAGCCGAGGCCCAGGATCGCAGCAAGTACGGCCTTGAGCGGAAGGCTCAGTGGCTCCGGCATCAGCACAAGTGCCACCAGCGCGGCCAGCATGCCGGCCAGCAGGATCTGCCGGTGCAGACGGCGCCGGTCGGCGAGATGACCCCAGAACGGCGCGGTCAGACCGGCGAGGTTCATCACTCCGACAATCGTGCCGGCATGCGACGATCCGCCCGCGGACAACGGCAGCAGCAGCGGCAGCATCCCGCCCTGCACGACGCCGAGGCACGCGTAGGCCAGGAACCACGGCTCGATCCACGGCAGCATCTGGCGCGGGAAGGTGACCAGCCCATGCGGCAGATGCAGATGCGGATACGGCAGGTGGAACCGATGCTGATGTTCCTGCCCCGAGACATCCGCCGCCTGTGCCATTCCGCCCGTCCCCCTGGCCCGGCGCTCCTGATATCCCGGCGCGACCAGCCGGCCAACTCCGGACCGCCTTGTGGCCGAGGCCTTGAACCCGCACACTGACCTTAAAGAGACCAATCATTGGGAGGAGTCCGGATGCGATTCCTGGCGTTCATCGGAGCCCTTGGGATCATCGTGGCCATCGCCGCGGCGGTCTTCTTCTTCGGCGGGTTCTACAGCATCGCCGCGACGGAGGCGGACCCTGGCCCGGTTGCCTGGGCGCTTGTTCATGTTCGGACAGCCTCGATCGCCCACCATGCCATTGACACGCCGCCAGCCTCGCTCAACGACCCCGCCACGATCCGGGCGGGAGCGCACGCCTTCGCCGAACGCGGCTGCGTCAACTGCCACGGCGGACCGGGCGCGCAGTGGCAGAAATTCTCCGAGGGTCTGAACCCCGACCCGCCCGACCTCAAGGACGTCGTGGCGGACCTTCAGCCGCGCGAGCTGTTCTGGGTCGTCAAGAACGGCATCAAGATGACCGGGATGCCGAGCTTCGGCTCGATCGGCGTGCCCGATGCGGAGATCTGGTCGATCGTCGCGTTCCTCAAGAAGCTGCCCACGGTCTCCGAAGCGGATTTCAAGACCTGGAGCACGACAACGCCATAAGCTGCCGGTCGCGCGGCCCGGAACGACCGACCATTCAGCATCGTCATTCCCGCGAAAGCGGGAACCCAGGGCGACCAGTACTGTAGTTGCGCGCCCCAGCCTCCACTCGGGGCAGGCTCTGGATTCCCGCTTCCGCGGGAATGACGAACGCCGGGAATCCGCAGCATCGCCGTATGCGATTGCCCTGCGTCGGCGCCCCGCCCTACTCTGCCGCCGAACGCTGTAAGCAGAGGCGCACCATGGACTTCGACCTGTTCGTGATCGGCGGCGGCTCGGCCGGGGTGCGGTGCGCGCGCATCGCCGCCGGCCATGGCGCGCGCGTCGGCGTGGCGGAGGAACGCTTCTGGGGCGGCACCTGCGTCAATGTCGGCTGCGTGCCGAAGAAGCTGCTGGTGCAGGCCGGCGAATACGGCGGATGGGCGGAGGACGCCGCCGGCTTCGGCTGGACCATCAAGAAAGGCCCGCATGACTGGGCGAAGCTGATAGCGGCAAAGGACAAGGAGATCGGCCGGCTCAACGCCACCTATCGCCGCCTGCTCGACACTGCCGGCGCCAACATCTTCGACGCCCGCGCCACGTTCATCGATCCGCACACGCTCGACGTCGGCGGCAAGCGCTTCACCGCCAAGCACATCGCGATCGCCACCGGCGGCCATCCTGAACGCCTGCCGATCCCCGGCGCCGACCTCGGCATCATCTCCGACGCCGCATTCTACCTGCCGCACATGCCGAAGCGGGTGGCGATCATCGGCTCCGGCTACATCGCCGTCGAGTTCGCCGGCATCTTCGCGAGCCTCGGCGCGCAGGTCGATCTGGTGTACCGCCAGCCGCTGCCACTGCGCGGCTTCGACCATGACGTGCGCGAGTCGATGGCCGAGGTACTCGGTGCGCAGGGTGTCGCGCTGCATCCGGGCACCACGCCTGCTAAGATCGAAGCCGACGGCGACCAGCGGGTGCTGACCTACGGCGAACGGCACACGCTGCGGACGGATCTGGTGTTCTTCGCCACCGGCCGCACGCCGGCCACGCATAATCTGGGGCTGGACAACGCCGGCGTAGCGACGAACGACGCGGGCGCGGTGGTGGTGGATCAGCACCTGCGCACCAGCCGCCACCACATCTATGCGATGGGCGACGTGACCGATCGGCTGAACCTGACGCCGGTGGCCATCGCCGAGGGCCATGCGATCGCCGATACGCTGTTCGGTGGCCGTCCGCGCGATGTCTCGCTGCAAAACGTGGCGACTGCCGTGTTCTCCACGCCCCCGGTCGCGACGGTCGGCCTAACCGAGGAGGAGGCCACGGCGAACGGCCCGGTTGATGTGTACGTGAGCAAGTTCACGCCGATGCGCCACACGCTGTCGGGCCGGGCGCGCCGGAGCATGTTGAAGCTGGTGGTCGATCAGGCGACGCAGAAGGTGGTGGGCGCGCACATGCTGGGCGAGGATGCGCCGGAGATCATGCAGGGCCTGGCGATCGCCATCGTGATGGGCGCGACCAAGGCGGATTTCGACCGCACCATCGGCATCCATCCAACGGCGGCGGAGGAGTTTGTCACGCTGCGGACGCGCACGCGCGTGGCGGGAGTGGCGAAGGCGGCGGAGTAGAGGCGGGCCTCACGCGGCCGTCCAGTCGTCGGTCTTCAGGCGCGGCACGCGGGCGAACTCGCGGAGGTTGGCCGTCACCAGCGTCGCGCCACGCCGGCGTGCCTGTGCCGCAATCAGCACGTCATACGGGCCAATTGGCCTCCCCACTCGTTCGAGTGCCGCCCGAATATCTCCGGCTTCCCGCGCATCGTCCGCGTCGAAATCGAGGACGTTGACCGGACCCGACAGGAAATCCGCGATGCGACGTGAGGCGCGCTGCCTGTTGGCGCTTTTCGCAGCGCCATAGCAGAGTTCGAACAGTACAACGGCGGGAATTGCCACGACCTCGCGACGGCGAATTGCAGCGGCAAGTCGATCACGTACTGGGGCGCTGCTGCGGTTTAACACCGCGATGACAGCATTCGTGTCGAGGCAGATCATTCGTCAAATGATACATCGTCCGGCGGCGGCATCGGCGGCTGTTGCCTTCCCTCCGGCATGAACGGCTCGTCGCGATAGGAATCGAGCTTATCGAACCAGGCCCGCACGTCGGTCTCGATCGGTTCAAGCAGGATGCCGCGGCCGAGACGACGGACGCGCACCTCCTTGCCGGGAAGGCGGAACTCCTTGGGCAGTCGCACGGCCTGGCTGCGGCCATGGGTGAATAGCTTCGCGGTGCGGGTTTCGGCCATGGCGGTTCTCTTTGATCCGAGTTGCCGATGGTAGATACCAGTGGTATCTATTATCTCGATCGGCGAGGCGCAAGTCGGACTGGGTGCCGCCCCGCGACGCCGGTACTGGTGAGCAGCACCGCAAGGCATTCAACACGGAGATAGTGCGAGGGCCGCGGAGCGCCACAGGAGTCGGTGCCTGTACCGATTGCTGAGAAAATCACCGATGGAATCAGCTGCCACGAAGTGGGGCGTCGTCCGCCAAAGTGCTCGGGCTCCCGTGGCACTCCGTGGCCCTCGCACGCCCTCCGTGTTTGAAAACCGCCCTGGCGCCCGCGGGTACGCATGTCGCCAATTCCGTTCGGTCCGGCGGACGCACATGACGGCCGGTCAGTTGCCTCAGGCGCCCAAACCGCCGAAAACCACGTGGCAAAGAACCTGCCCGGGAGCAAGCAACCGTGAAACGCCGTGCCTTCATCGCATCCGCCGCCGCGGCGGCCGCCCTGCCCCTCGCCCGCCCCTCGATCGGCGCCACGGCCAAGACGCTGATCTTTGTGCCGCAGGCCAACCTGACCAGCCTCGATCCGGTGTGGACCACCGCCACGGTGACCCGCAACTTCTCTCTGATGGTCTATGAGACCCTCTATGGCCGCGACGAGTCGTTCAATCCGCAGCCGCAGATGGTCGAGGGCCACGCGATCGACGACGACGGCAAGCGCTGGACCATGCGCCTGCGCGAGGGCTTGGTGTTCCACGACGGCACCCCCGTGCTGGCGCGCGACTGCGTTGCCTCCCTGCGGCGCTGGCTGAAGCGCGACGCAGTCAGCGAGACGATCAATCCGCGCGTCGATGCGATCGAGACGCCGGACGACCGCACGCTGGTCTGGCGCCTGAAGAAGCCGTTCCCCCTGCTCGCGCATTTCCTGTCAAAAGTGCAGCCGCAACCTGTGATCGTGCCGGAGCGCCTCGCTGCCACCGACCCGTTCAAGCAGCTTACCGAGATCGTCGGCTGCGGACCGTTCCGCTTCCTGCCGGACGAATTCGTCTCCGGCAGCCACGCCGCGTTTGCCCGATTTGACAAATACACGCCACGCCAGGAGCCGGCGTCATACACCGCCGGTGGCCACCGGGTGGAACTCGATCGCGTCGAGTGGCGCGTCAT
>DATMND010000521.1:0-8484 GCA_035569235.1 Acetobacteraceae bacterium
TTGCCCGCATCGTACACGCCTTCAGAATCCGCAATCAACGTGTCGAACAACGCGCAGATTTCCAGCAGCTGATGCCAATCCCGACACGACCGCGCCAGACGCGACATCTCCACGCCCAACACCATGCCGACATGACCAAGGCCAACCTCCGCGACCAAACGCTGGAAGCCGAGGCGGCCCTCCATCGAGGCGCCAGACCGTCCCTGGTCATCGTCAACCACCACGATTGATGAGCGATGCCAGCCATAAAGCAGCGCCCGATCCACCAGAGCATATTGCAGCCGCGTCGATTCCTGGTGCCGCTCAACCTGCTGCATCGTGGACTGGCGGATGTACACCATCGCCAGACGATCCCGGTGCCGATGTTGGATTTTGTCCGACACAGACCCTTGGATCGCCGGTCCGCGAGCCGCCTCTATCATTGTTGGATCCCTCGGTCAGGATCCGTGCCCGACCCTGGCGAAGCGCTATCTGCGACAGCACACGAAGCACCGCGCCTCGCTGGTCCTCCGGCAGCGTCGGCCAAACCGGCTGACCGGCCTCGCCCATCGCGTGATCCCAGCCACCGAACCAGCGCGCGAAGCGCCTCCCGACCCAGTCTCGGCGGTCCGGTCGAGTCGCTCAAATTATCAGAGGCATCACGAATGGGATATCGAGTGCGCGCTGCACGATACCAAGGATCTGCGCTTCGGCATGGGTATGGGCACGGTACATGTGAATTCCCCCGAGCGGCGGGACCGGCTATGGCTGATCAACGCCCCCCGTCTTCGCAGGGGCAGGCCTTTGCGGTGGTGCTGCTGCCATTGCTCGGTGCAGCCGGCGAAGCGCTGGGTTATGATCGGATACTCAGGACCAACACCGCCAAACGCCGCGTCCATTCGTTGTTCCGCCAGGGCTGCATGCTCTACGATCTAATTCCGACGATGCCGGAGACCAGGCTGCGTCCGCTGATGCAGCGTTTCTCCCGCATGCTGAAAGACCAGCCGCTCTTCGCAGACGTTTTTGGGCCGGTCTGATAAATGAGCGGCGTCATGAGGTGGAGCGCAGCGATACCCATCACGACCGCCGCGATCAGCTTGGGGTTTCAGTCATCCTGAACAGGTTCTAGAACGAAACAGCGTCCAGCAACCGCATCGCCGTGCGCATCAGCATGGCGATGCCCGCCAGCACCACCATAGAGCCAAGCAGTCGGCGCAGGAGCTCCTGCGGCAACGCGTGCGCGATCGGGGTTCCGATCGCGATGCCGAGCGCCAATGTCACCCCCAGGCTCACGGCAAGGTGCAGATCGACGAGCCCGGAGGCATGGTTGATGATACTCGCCGGCCCGGCGATGGGGATAGCGATTGCCTGGCCCAGCCCGATCGCCGCAAGCACCGGCATGTCCAGCAGCAGGAGTAGTGGCAGCAGCACGAATGCGCCACCGGCGCCGGTCATCAGGGAGACGAAGCTGGTGCCGCCGCCAAGCCCGAGCAGCGTCGCCGGTGACAACCTGACGAGCTGGTTTGGCACGCGCCGCGGCGTGCGCAGCGCATAGAGACCGCCAGCCAGCAATAACGCACCGATCGCTGCCTCGAGCAGACTTGCCGGCGCTCGGTCTGCCGCGTGCGCACCAAGCCATACGGCGGGCAGCGCGACCAAGCAGAGCAGCCACGCCTCGCGCCACGGTATCGAGCCTCGTCGTGCATACAGCGCCACCGCCACCAGGCAGCTTGGGACATAGCTAAGCAGTGCCGCGGCGATTGCTCGCTTGACGTCGATGCCCAGTGCCAACGTGAGGATCGGCACCAGTAGCACTCCGCCAATGCCGGTGGCCCCGATCGCTATTCCCAAGACGACGCCAGCGGCGGCGATCCAAATGCCGAGGCCAATGTCCATGGCGCCGCCCGCGAGGTGCCGGATGGACCGCTACAGGAACGTCCCCTGTGGTTCGATGCCAAGCAGGATCTGCCCGACCGATTCAAAATGCGCGGTGCGCGACTGGATCTGCTGCGACAGCGTATGCATGTCGCGAAATCTTCGCTCGAATGCAGTGCCTGGAAAGATCGCATCGACCCCGGCCGCCTTGTAGCAATAGTCGGCCACCGCCTCGGCTGACTGGATGGCGAGCGCACAGGCCAGCCGCAACCGCGCACGCGCCGGCACGTCGATCACCCATGAATCATCGGCCGACCAGATGTCCGACAGCGTCTCCACCAGGTAAGCGCGCGCCGCGCCCAGACGCGCCTCCATCTGCGCGACCTTCGCCTGTACCACGGCGTTGTCGGCAAGGCGGGTCAGATTGCGGGGCGTCTTCCGAATTGCCAGCTCCTCGAACGCGTCGAGCATCGCGCGCGCAATACCCAGCGCCACACCCGACACCCCCACGGCATAGAGGCCCTGCATCGGATAGGCGTAAAGCCGGCCCGGTTCGCGCCGCAGTGCGGGATCTTCGCGCGTGCTGCTGAATGCCTCGGGCACAAACACATCGTCGAGCCTGTAGGCGCCCGACATGGTGCCGCGCATGCCGATCACCTCCCAGGTGTTGTCGAGCAGCGTCGCCTGCGAAACAGGGAACAGAAACGTCCGCACCGTGCGCTTGCCCGCCGCGTTCAGGCGCAACGAACCGTCCGGCTCCACGACGCGGCAGTGCGCGCCCATCCAGGTGGCCTGACGACAACCGGAGGCGAAACTCCATTGGCCGGTGACACGGTAGCCGCCCGGCACCGCGATCGCCTTCGACTCGTTCGGCGGTCCCCAGGCAACAACCGCTCGCGGATCGGCGAAGATCGTGCGCATCGCGTCGGGTGCCAGGAACGGTGCGATCAATGCCGCGCTGTTCGCGACGAACACGTTCCAGCCGACCGAGCCGTCGTGCCGGCTGATCTCCTCGATGGCGCGCAGATACACCCACGGTTCCACCTCATCGCCGCCCACCGAGCGTGGCAGAAACATTCGGCACAGCCGTGCGGCATGCAGTTGCGACAGCAACGGCTCGGGGATGCGCTGCGTTCGCTCGATCTCGTCCGCCGCGGTTTCGATCGCGGGACCGAGGTCGCGCGCGAGGGCAACGGGATCGGGCCTGACATCGGGCGAAAAATCATTCATGCGATGGTCCGTGGCGGAGTTGTGCCGCGATTAGCGACGCGGCGGCGACCCGGTGTCAACTTGCCGGAGGCACGGCAAAAGCGGATGCTGCGCCGGGAAAAATCACCACAAGGAGGAACCAGCCATGGCGGCCAAGAGCAAAGGAAAGATCCGGCACATCGCGATCAGCGTGCCCGACCCGTGGGCTGCGGCGGAGTTCTACAAAGAGGCGTTCGGCCTGGAAGAACTCGGCGAGACCGACGGCAAGCTTGCCGAAGGCGTGTTCCTGACCGACGGGGTGGTCAACCTCGCGCTGCTGAAGTTCAAGGACGACGTGGCCGCGCAGGGGACCGGCAAGGACTATGTCGGGCTGCACCATCTCGGCCTGTGGGTGGACAACGCCGAGGCGTCCGGCGACCAGGCAACCGCGGCGGGTGCCACCTGGATCATGGGTGACCTGCACAACAAGGGCGGCTACGAGGTGAAGTACAACGATCCGGCCGGCGTGATCTTCGACATAAGCGAGGATGGCTGGGCCGGGGCGCAGAAGAACCCGGGTGCGTCGGACAACGTCACGCATCCCAACACGCGCGCCCGCGTTCCTCGCTTCGACGAGCGGCGTGCGCAGGCCCGGGCGGAGCTCGAACGCCGCCGCGCGAAGGCGATGTCGCCGGCGTAACTTGTCATTCCCGCGCACGCGGGAACCCAGGGATGGCAAAACAAAGCCTGCCCGGGTTCCCATTTTCGCGGGAATGACGTTGGATTTCGCGGGAACGACGATGGATGCGGTGCCGCGATCTGAGACGAGCAGTTTATCGTCCTGACGTCCCCGTGCGTGGTCCCTCCGAGCCGTCCTCCCCCATCCAGGCGTTCAGCAGCGTATAGGCGATCGCCAATACAGTGGGGCCAAGGAAGATGCCCAGGAGGCCGAATGCGATCAGGCCGCCGATGACGCCGAACAGGATCAGCAGCAGCGGCAGATCGGCACCCCGGCGAATCAGCAACGGCCGCAGGAAGTTGTCCATCGTAATGGCCACGATCGTGAACGCGAGCAGCACCGTCGCCGACAGCGCATCACCGGAATAATACATCCACACCACCGCCGGGATCAGCACCAGGCCGGGGCCGATCTGAGCCAGGCACAGCATGAACATCAACGCCGTCAGCAGCGACGCGAACGGCACGCCGACCACCGCCAGACCGATGCCGCCCAGCACGCTTTGCGCCACCGCGGTCACCACCACGCCCAGCGCCACGCCGCGAATTGCCTGGCCGGCCAACAGCACCGCCATTTCGCCACGATCGCCACCCAGCCGATGGCCGAAACGAACGGCGGTCGCGGCGCCCTGCTCGCCGTGTGCATACATGATCGCGGCGATGACGACGGTCAGCAGGAACTGCAGGAATGTCCCGCCCAGACTGCCTGCGGCGGAGGCGAACCATTGGGTCAGCGCCCCGGCATACGGTGTCAGCCGCGGCGCCAGCTCCCGCACGCCCTCCGAGGTGAGTTGTGCCCAGACCTGGGTGGCCGGTGCCCCGATCAGTGGCACCTGTGCGAGCCAATCCGGCGGCGGGGGAACCCGCAGCGACAGGATGGTCCGTGCCAGATCGGCAATAGCATCCAGGTTCGCCACGATTGTGCTGATGGCCAGCCAGAACGGCACGATCAGCACCAGCAGCAACGCAAGCGTCATGACCAGGACGGCGAGCCCGCGACGGTTGCCGGCAAGATGCTGCACGCGGAGCTTCAGCGGCCAGGTGGCGATCACCAGCGTCAGCGCCCAGGCGATCGCCGGCAGGAACGGCTGCATCACCCAGAAGCTGGCAGCGATGAGGCCGCCGATGAACAGCACGGCGAGCGTCGAACGGGTGAGGTCCTGGTGCGGAAGGGACATGCTGCTCGGACTCTTGTGCGTGTGCCGGCTGTGTCCTCACTGTGCTGCAAACGACAGTCGGATGAACAGAGGGGCGGCGCCCATTGAAAGTGTTATGATTGGCGCATCGCGATTCGGGTGATTCGCCACAGACTGGATAGCAGATCATTAAGACGGGGGTAATCAGAAGCCTGATGGCCAATGGATTCGCGCTCGCTGGAGCGATTTGCTGCCTGATGCTTCTGGCCGGGTGCGATGCCTCCGACGCTCAACCGCCGCAGACACTTGGGACAGGCAGCCTATTGGGCAAAAGCAATGTATCAACGTCGACATCGACGAATGCGATTGCTCTTGCTCAATCGGCCGCGAACACCGCCGATGTCTTCTTTTCGAAGCCTCAATGGCAGGGGATCCGCAATCTCACCGGCGGCGCGCGGGGGATCTTCATTGCTCCGAACGCGACGAGCGTCGGGTTCGTCCTGGGTTCTCAGCAGGGCGTTGGCGTCCTGCTGGCGCGCCACGGCCAGGTCTGGAGCGATCCGGTCTTCATTCGGCTGTCCAACTACGACATCGGATTCCTGGCGGGCGCCTCCAAATCCGAGATGATGATGCTGGTGCTCACCGACAGTGCGATCAGTCAGTTCATCGACGGCGTCTCGAAGGTGAGCGCCGGCGGCAGCTTTGCCGTTGGTGACTGGGGCGTTGGCGGTATTGGCGCCGGCGGAATCTCGGGCGGCGCGCAGGTCATGACCGTCGAGACCTCGTCAGGCCTTTTCGCAGGCAGCGGGCTGGGGTCCATGAAAATGAGCCTCGATCGGAATCTCAACGCCGCCGCCTACGGAAGCGGATTTGACGTCAACAGGACGCTCGCCGATTCCGGTGGTCGGTTCGCGGGCGCGAGTGCGTTGCGTCAAACGCTCTCGACGGCGGTCCAGCAATCCTGGGGGCGCTGTAGTTCCGTGCTGCGCATCGTAAGCCAATTTCGGCGGGCCGGCGCACCTGCGAAATGATCGATGTCGTCCTTGCCCGTGTGGTGCATGTTCTCGCGATCGTTCTGTGGATTGGCGGCGTGGGCACGGTCACGACAGTGTTGCTGCCGGCAATCCGCCACACCTGGCCGGTCGAGCAGCGATTCCAGGTCTTCCACCGGCTGGAGGCGCGGTTCGCTCATCAGGCGCGCGTGACCACCGTTCTGGCCGGCGTAAGCGGCTTCTATATGGTCTGGCGCCTGGATGCCTGGAGCTGGTTCCGTGATGGCGGGTTCTGGTGGATGCATGCGATGGTTCTGACCTGGCTGCTGTTCACGCTGATGCTGTTCGTGATCGAGCCGCTGTTCGTGGAGCGGCTGCTCACGCGCCGTGCCGCGACGGCACCGGAGGCGACCTACCGGATGGTGGAATGGCTGCACCGCCTGTTGCTGGGCCTGAGCCTGCTGACGGTCGCCGGCGCAGTCGCGGGCAGTTTGGGCGTCAATCTGCTGGCGTGGTGATCCCGTCGCAAAGCGCCTCAAGTCAGGCGATAGACGCGCGTCGCCGTGCCGCTGAACAACGACGCCTTCTCGGATGCCGACGATCCTGCCGCCATTCGTTTGAAAGCGTTCCACAGGATCGGGTAGCTTGAACTCGCCCCGTCAGGTGGGAAATTGCTCTGGAACATCGAGCGATCCACGCCGAACACCGCAATGCAGGTCTCGATGTATGGCTTGTACGCATTCGCGAGGTCGATCGACGATGGCGGCGTCTCGCGTGCATAGAAGTCGAACATGCCCATCAGCATGCCAAGCCCGCCAAGCTTGACGACAACGTTCTGCGATTTCGCGACCTCGGCAATACCGGTCTTCCATTGCGCAAAGGTCTCGGCTTCCTTCCCCTTGTACGGTCCGATCCCGATCGGGCCGCCGACATGGTTGAGGATGATCGTCGTCTGCGGGAAGGCGCGGGCGAGGTCGGCAAGCTCCAGTAACTGAGGATGGTAAAGCCATGCCTCGAAAGTCAGATTGAGCGGCGCCAAACGCGCAAATCCGGCTCGCCATGTCGGATCGGCCATTTGTCCCTGGGTCGGATTTGTGCGTGCCTTGGCCAGCACATCGCTTGCGTCCCAGGTGACCGAATGACGAATACCGCGAAAGCGGCCATCACCGGCGACGATCTGCGCTTCCAGTACGCGCGCGACGCCGTCGCCGAGCCGCAGATCCGCGTGGCCGACAATGCCGGAGCAGAGACGCGTCGGCCCGTACCGACCGCTCGCGCTCATTGCCGCTGTTCCGTTGACGAACTCGACTTCGCCGACGGGTTTCATTTCGACCGGCCCGTCGGCGCGATACATTGAGCCGCACTCGATGAAGACGGTCCGCGTGATGTTGTGGCCGCTGCCGGTGTCGGCGAGCAGTTCGTCGATGAGAAATCGGTTCCCGTCGCGATCCCACAAATGGTGGTGCGGATCGACGATCGCCAAACCCGGCTCGATGATCTCCTCCTGGCGCTGCGCCAGCCAGGTCGGATTGGGAAAGTAGCGCGGGTTGGATGGCGAATTGACCGCTCCGCCGGAGGGCGCGGGCGCTGCGTTCTGGGCGCCAGCGACAGGGGACATCAGCGCTGCTCCACTCATCATTCCCACCGTGCCCGCCAACCACGTCCGGCGTGACAAAGCTGGCCGTTCAGCCGTGTTTTCCTTCATTGTCGTTCCTCCCAAGGCTTCCGGTTCAGGCAATCAGGAACCCGCTTTTCAGAGGATGATAGGCGCAATGGAGGTTCGGAGTCGCCTCCTTCGAGGCGCCCCGCGTGCTTCGCTCCACGAAGCCTTTCCGGCCGAGGAGGCGCGCTGGCTCGCCGAACGGTTCGAGTTGCACTACACTTCTAAACACGGAAGCTGGCACGACCCTCGCCTTCCTCCGGGTCAAGCCCGGGGGCAGGCTCCGAGGCAAGCTATGGCGGACTCCGAGCTCAATGTCTTGTCGTCCCAATGCCTTGCTCGGCGCATCCCCAACAAGCAGACCCCGATCGAAAAAGTCACCGCCTGGGAGGAGCGCCGCAACAACAAACATTCCACAGCCGATTGGCAGTTCACCACCGCCGACGCCCTCGTTAAGGTGCGCAGGCGCTACCCAGCGTTATGAGCGACCAAGAACACCACGCTTCTCGCAAGGGCTTCCCCCAGAGGGTGCGCGGCCGTGGAATGCTGATAGGCAATCCTGGCCCAGCCGCCTGACGTTAGCCCGTGCTCAGTCCGGCAGGTGCCTGGTCGATCGCCGGCTCATATTGAACTGCGTGCCCCTGCCAGGCCGCATAGATGATGCACAGGAGAAGCGAGTATGGCCACGACCGTTGCGGACCAGATGGTCGAGACGCTTGCCGCCGCGGGGGTCGCCCGCATCTACGGCCTGGTCGGCGACAGCCTGAACGGATTTACCGACTCACTTCGCCGACAGGCCAGGATCACCTGGCTGCACGTTCGCCATGAGGAGGTGGCGGCATTCGCAGCCGGCGCGGATGCGCATCTGACGGGCGGGTTGGCAGTGTGCGCCGGGAGCTGCGGACCCGGCAACCTG
>DATMND010000522.1:0-2648 GCA_035569235.1 Acetobacteraceae bacterium
CCGAGAACTGTACCTTACCACATAGTTGAAAAAAGCGGTGTTGTGCATCACACAAAATTGGGCCGATCGTATCGGTTCAGGGTCAGTCAGCGACATGGCAGCCAGTCCGCGCCACTTCCGCTCCTCCCCCCTCGAAGTAGACATGCGCTAACGCGATTGGCACGTCAGTTAGGGGCCAAAGAACGAAACCGCTCGCGCGGTAGAGCGCTGCGCGCAAGGCAGCGGCTGGCGGGATCGCGGTACGGGACTGGCCGTCCTGTCTGAAGATCGAGGTGTCAACAACCTCGGTTCAGACAGGAGTATCCCATGACCGATGAGTGCATCAGCCCGTTGCGCCGGCGCATGATCGAAGACATGACGGTCCGCAATTTTGCGGCCAAGACACAGACCGATTACATTCGACGGGTCAAGAACTTTGCCGTTTTTCTTGGGCGCTCGCCCGATACTGCGATCCGGGAAGATGTCCGCCGCTATCTGCTGCATCTGGCATCGAGCGGAATGAGCGCGGGAACCGTCAACGGTACTAGCTCAGCGCTACGGTTCTTATTCGACATAACGCTCGATCGTCCCGAGATTGTCAGGCATCTGCCGGTCGCGCGCGAGCCGCGCAAAGCGCCGGTCATCTTGAGCCCGGAGGAAGTCGCCCGCATGTTGGAGGCGGCACCTGGCGTCAAGTACAAGGCGGCGCTGAGTGTGGCCTATGGGGCGGGTCTGCGGGTGTCCGAAGTCGTTGCGCTGAAGGTGAGCGATATCGACAGCGCTCGGATGATGATCCGGATCGAGCAGAGCAAACGCCGCAAGGACCGCTATGCGATGTTGTCGCCGCGGCTGCTCGATCTGCTGCGCGATTGGTGGCTGGTTTGCCGCTCGCGGGGCTGGTTGTTCCCGGGCCGCGATCCGGTGCAACCGATGACGACACGCCAGCTCACCCGCGCCTGCCGCACGGCTGCGCAGGCAGCCGGGATTGGGAAGCATGTGTCTCCGCACACGCTGCGGCACAGTTTTGCCACCCATCTCCTGGAGAAGGATGTCGATGTTCGGGTGATCCAAGTGCTGCTCGGACATACCAAGCTCGACACGACGGCGCGCTACACGCAGGTCGCGACCAATACGATCCGCAACGTCACCAGCCCGCTCGATCATCTCATCGGCAAGAAGGACGAGCCGCCCGCTTGACGCGCGGCGCTGGTGGCCCGTCCAGTCCTGGAGGTTGCGGACATCTTCCGCGACCACGGGCCCGCTTGGCGTAAAGCCAATGCTGGCCACGTGAGCCTCGGCCAGTTGAAGGTGATGAGTGCGATCGAGAGCTGCCGCACGGTAGCTCTCGGCGGGCATGTTCTGCGCTGCGAGGACTGTTCGCACATGCAGATCGCCTACAACAGCTGCCGCAACCGGCATTGTCCCAAGTGCCAGGGCTCGCAGGCGCTCGCATGGATGCTGCAGCGTACGGCCGAACTGTTGACCGTCCCTTACTTCCACGTCGTGTTTACGCTGCCGGCGCGGATCGCCGCCGTTGCCTACCAGAACAAGGCCGTCATCTACGATCTCTTGTTCAAGGCCTCCTCGCAGACAATGCTGACGATTGCCGCCGATCCCAAGCGCCTGGCCGTCAAGATCGGCTTCACGTCGGTGCTCCACACCTGGGGCTCCGCGATGACCCATCACCCGCACGTCCACATGATTGTGCCGGGTGGTGGGATATCGCTCGACGGCACACGCTGGATCAGCTGCCGTCCCAAATATCTCTTGCCGGTGAAGGTCCTGTCGCGGCTGTTCCGCCGCCTGATGCTGGAGATGCTGCTCGCCGCGCACGATGCCGGCCGCCTGCAGTTCTTCGGCGATCATGCCCACCTCGCCGATAAGACCGCGTTCAAGGCCTATCTCGCGCCGCTGCATCGAACCAAGTGGTTCGTCTATAGCAAGCGGCCGTTCGCTGGCCCCGAGCAGGTGCTGGCCTATCTGTCCCGCTACACGCACCGGGTCGCCATCTCCAACAGCCGCCTCATCGCCGCCGACGCAACCGGCGTCACGTTCAGATACAAGGACTACCGGATCAAGGGGCCCGGCCGCTACAAGAGCATGATGCTGAAGCCCGCCGAATTTATCCGCCGCTTCCTCATCCACGTCCTGCCAAACGGGTTCCACCGGATCAGGCACTATGGTCTGTTGGCCAGCGGCACCAAGACCGAGACCATCGCGCGGGCGCGTGAGCTGATTGCTCCGGTGACACCTGCGCAAACCGCGCACCAGCCGCAGCCTCCCGATAGCGCCGCGGCGATAGATAAGCCGACCCACCCGTGCCCGGGTTGCGGCAGTCGCATGAACATCATCGAAACCTTCACGCGCGGCTCGACGCCGCGATACCGACCGCCACCGCTGCCAACTGCGATCAGGATCGATACGTCGTGATCACGTTCCCCGCGTCACAGATTCAAAATACCGATCGTTCTCGCTGGTCGTCGATCCGCCACGACGATGCTCGCGCAAATCCACGCTTACGATCTCAACTTGTGCACCGATCTTCATTGCTCAAGGCGGACACTTACGCTCGCAGCGCCCCGTTCATGCGCGGCAACGTCGTCGACCAACGCACTCATGGGTGTCGGCTGCCATCAGCCAGTTCGTCTGCCGCGCGCAAATCCCCATAG
>DATMND010000523.1:0-2798 GCA_035569235.1 Acetobacteraceae bacterium
CCGCCGGGGCAACAAGGCTTGTCGGACTTCACCGATGCCAATCCACTCGGCGTCACCATCGCCGGCATCCGGCTCGCCCACCGGCTCTATCACTTCCGGCTGGCGTTCTCCGGCTGGCAGCATGCCGATGTGGTGCTGGGCGGCGAAAGCTTCGTGGCGCTGGCCGGGGGACTACAGAATGCCCTGTGGGCGTTGGGAGGTGCGCCGCGCGAGCACCGCAGCGACAGCCTCTCAGCGGCGTTCCGCAATCTCGACCGTGATGCCACCAAAGATCAGACCGAGCGCTACGAAGCGCTTTGTGCGCATTACGGCATGATCGCTACGCGCAACAACCTCGGTGTTGCGCACGAGAATGGTGTCATTGAGGCCAGCCATGGCCATCTCAAGCAGGCCTTGGCGCAGGCACTGCTTCTGCGCGGCAGCAGCGACTTCGCCGATCTGCCGCTGTACCGCCGGTTTGTTGCCGAGACCGTTGGCCGCGCCAATGCCGACCGGCGTCGCGAGCTTGAGATCGAGCGACCATTGCTCCAGCCGCTGCCGCCACGCCGAACCACCGACTTCGAGGAAGACCTGGTCACTGTCACCCGCAACGGCGGTTTCTTGCTCCGCCGCGTATTTTACACCGTGCCGTCGCGGCTGATCGGCCATCGTCTGCGCGTACGTATATATGACGACCGGATCGAGTGCTTGCTGGGCAGCGAGCCGGTGCTGACGTTGCGGCGCGGGCGGGCACCGCAAGGTCGCGCCATGCGCGGTCGCACGGTTCATGTCGTCGACTATCGGCATGTCATCCACGCGCTGCGCCGCAAGCCGCACGCATTGCTCAATCTGGTCTACCGCGATCAGCTCTTCCCCCGCGTAGCGTTCCGCAACACCTGGGACGCGCTGATCGCCGCCGAGCCGCCGCGCATCGCTTGCCGGATCATGGTCCGGCTGCTCGCGCTCGCACATGAGCGTTGTTGTGAGGCGGAATTGGCGGCAGAGCTGGACGCGATCCTCGGCAGCGGAATGCTGCCGGACCTCGACACCCTGGAGGCACGGTTCGCCCCGGCCAGCACGACGTCGCCGCAAGTCACCGTCACGTTGCCGTCGGCGATCACCTACGACGCATTGCTGAGCAGTGATGCCGTGGAGGTCGTGGCATGAGCAAGATCTCCGTCGATACGGCCCGACTGCCGCTGCTGTTGCACGAGCTGCGGCTGCCCGCCATCAACCGCCTCTGGCAGGACATCGCCGCTCGGGCAGACAAAGAGGGCTGGCCCGCCATACGATTCCTCTCGGCGCTCGCCGAACTCGAGGTGGCCGAGCGCGCCAGGCGTCGAATCGAGCGCCATCTCGCCGAATCCCGGCTGCCAACAGGTAAGACGCTCGACAGTTTCGACTTCAATGCCGTGCCAATGCTCAGTAAGGCACACGTCATGGCACTTGCCTCCGGTGACACCTGGCTCGGCAAGGGCGCCAACCTGCTGTTGTTCGGTCCGCCCGGCAGCGGCAAGAGCCATGTTGCCGCCGCGCTCGGCCGGGCGCTGATCGAGAACGGCTACCGCGTGCTGTTCATGCGCACCACAGATATGGTGCAGCGCCTCCAGGCAGAACGACAGGCGCTGCAACTCGCGGCGGCAATCGCCAAGCTCGACCGCTTCGATCTGTTGATCCTCGATGACCTCTCCTACGTCAGCAAGGATCAGGCCGAGACCAGCGTATTGTTCGAACTCATCGCCGCCCGCTACGAACGCCGCTCGCTGCTGATCACGGCAAACCAGCCGTTCGGCGACTGGGGCAAGGTGTTCCCCGATCCGGCGATGACCGTCGCCGCCATCGACCGCCTCGTCCACCACGCCACCATCTACGAGATGAATGTCGAAAGCTATCGGCGGCGCACCGCCATCGCACGCAAGACCAAGGCCGAGCGTCAGTCCGAACCCGCCTGATCACGGCCGCCCTGATTGTCGCTGGCCAGCGACAATCAGGGCGCACCATTTGTCCCTTGCCAGCGGCAATCACAGGCGACAATCATGCGTTCAAGCGGTGTCGCAGGTACCCATCCTGATTGTCGCTGACATCCATCCTGATTGTCGCGCTACAGGGCGCCAAAGCTGGCGCTGTGAGAGGTTCGATCGGGTGCTCTGAGACTGTGGCTGGCGATTGATCGTGCGCGTGACGACGTCCGCAGGACCTGCAGACCTGCTCGCGAGGAACATGGCCTCGCACGACACGCGCTGGCTGGCGCCGTGGTTGGTGTTGCCTGACGCGACGGTGCGGAGAGGGAGCGGCGGAGAGGACTTCATGAACTGTCGCACCACATCGGTGGGCGCGGCGGCGCACCCGGCGGCAGCAGGCCGCAAATCAGCATCTGGCCGCCGCAGCAGGGGCAGACATCGATCGCCACGCCGGTGAGGTCGCGAAGGCGATCCTGCCACCGGCGCGGCGGTGGTGCGTCAGGTGGAGGCGGTGCGGCGAGTAGATCGCGGCAGAGCGCCAGCTTGGCGGCGCGATGGCAGTTGGCAAGGAAGCCGATGTGGCGGATGCGATGAAAACCGCTGGGCACGGTGTGCTGCAGGAACCGACGGATGAACTCGTCGGCGGAGAGCGTCATCACCTTGGTTTTGCCGTCCTGACGATAGTCCTTCCAGGTGAAGCTGACCTGGCCATTGTCGAGCCCGACCAGGCGGCTGTTGGCGATGGCAACGCGGTGGGTGTAGCGGCCGAGATAGCCGAGCACCTGCTCGGGTCCGGCGAATGGAGGTTTGGAGAAGACGACCCAGTCGATCTGTGCCAATGCATCGAGCCGGGCGGCG
>DATMND010000524.1:0-8619 GCA_035569235.1 Acetobacteraceae bacterium
GTGTCGCTGTCCCGGCAGGCCGTGGTGCTGGCGCTGGCTATCTGCGCGCTGCTGCTGGGCCTCGTGCCGCTGCGGCCTTCGCAGTTGCTGGAGGTCGGCCGCCCTGTCCCGCAGGCGGCGCTCGCCCGATGACCGGCGCGGGAGCGCTGCTCGGTGCCGCACTCGGACTACCGCTTGCGATGCTGCTTGCCTGCCTGTCGCCCCGGCTCAAGGCGCGGATGCCGGCGCTGCTCGCGCTCGCGCCGCTGCCTGCGCTCGCGGCGGCGCTGCTGGCATCCGGTGGGGTGCTGGAACTGCCGCCCATTCTGCCGGGTCTCAGACTCGCGCTGGACGTGCCCGGCGCGATGCTGCTCGGGGTCGCGGCGCTGCTCTGGATCGCAGCCGGCCTGTACGCCACGGCCTGGCTGCGCGGCAGGCCCGACGGCGGCCGTTTCGCGCTGTGGTGGCTGGCGACGCTGACCGGCAGCATTGGCGTGTTCATGGCCGCCGACCTGGTGAGCTTCTATCTGGTGTTCTCCCTGGTCAGCCTGGCGGCCTATGGCCTGATCGTCGACGACGGCAGCCCGCGCGCCCGGCGGTATGGCCTGATCTACGTGGCGCTCGCGGTGCTCGGCGAGGCCTTCCTGCTGATGGCGTTCGTGCTGCTGGCGCAGGCGACGCGGGACGGCAGCCTGCTGATCCGCGACGCCGTGGCGGCACTGCCAGCATCACCGTGGCGCAATACGACCCTGGCGCTGCTGATCCTTGGCGTCGGGGTGAAGATCGGCCTCGTGCCGTTCCATGTGTGGATGCCGCTCGCCTATCGGGCGGCGCCGATTCCGGCCGCTGCCGTGCTCAGCGGTGCCGCGGTGAAGGCCGGCGTGATCGGACTGATCCGCTTCCTGCCGCTGGACACCGCGCTGTCGGGCTGGGGCGAGGCTCTGGCCGCCGCGGGGTTGTTCTCGGCGTTCTACGGCGTCGCGATCGGCATCACGCAGTCCAACCCGAAGTCGGTGCTGGCGTTCTCCAGCGTCAGCCAGATGGGCGTGATTGCCGCCGTGCTCGGCATGGGGCTGGCCGCGGGCGATGGCGGCGTCGCATTGGCGGTCGCGCTCTACGCGGCGCACCATACGCTGGTGAAAGGCGCGCTGTTCCTTGCAGTGGGCGTCGC
Organism: Acetobacteraceae bacterium; assembly: GCA_035569235.1. Taxonomy (GTDB): domain Bacteria; phylum Pseudomonadota; class Alphaproteobacteria; order Acetobacterales; family Acetobacteraceae; genus JAMXLO01. The sequence continues at coordinate 1,151 of DATMND010000524.1, forward strand.
CCAGACAACCAGCGCGCGCCGCCTGTGGCCGGTGCTGCTGCCGGCGGCGGTGCTGGCATTAGGCCTCGGCGGCCTGCCGTTGACCGGCGGCGCGCTTGCGAAGCTGATCGTGAAGCCGCCGCTGGGTGAGGGCATCGTCGGCCTGCTGGCCACCCTGTCATCGGCTGGGACCACGCTGCTGATGCTGCACTTCCTGCGCCGGCTGGTGGCGACTTCCACGCAGGACGCGCAAACGGCGGCGGCCCGGCTGACCTTGCCGTGGCTCGTCATGGCGCTCGCCTCCGTCGCGGTTCCCTGGGCGCTTTACATGGCCGTCATCGGCGGCACGGTCTCCGATGCGCTCGCCCCCGCAGCCCTTTGGTCGGCGGTCTGGCCGGTTCTGCTGGGTGGGGTATTGGCGGTCGGGCTCTGGCGATGGGGCGGCAGCCTACCGGAGGTTCCCGAGGGAGATGTCGTGGTGCTGGTGGCCGAGGACGCCAAGCGCCTCGCACGTGCCACGGGTTCGCTGCTGGAGCGGCTGGACGGCATGTTGCGCCAGTGGCCGACCGCCGGTGTGTCGCTGCTGGCCATCGGCGTCGCTCTGGCCGCGCTGATGCTGACCGGGCGTTGACGCTGATGCATGGCGGCGGCACCAATTCGCGTCACGCTGCTGAACAGGGTAACGCCGATGAGAGTTCGTTCCCGTCATGGCGGGCGAAGGCCCGCCATCCACGTCTTTGCCGGTCGCAGCAAGGAAAGACGTGGATGCCGACCTTCGTCGGCATAACGGCGTTGTTGCGACCGTTGAGTCAATGTCATGGGCGCTTGGCACTAAATACCTGGGCGATAAAAACCTGGGCGCTGTTGCTGACCCTGACGCTGGGCGGCTGCGCGTCGCTCATTGTCGCCGACACCAAACCCCTGGCGGAGGCCAGGCTCGAGCCGCCAGGTAGCGAACGGATCTCCAAGGCCGGTTATCGAATCGAAACGCTCGCCGAATCCCCGGCAACACCTGATCTGCTGGTCATTGTCGCCATGTCCGGCGGGGGAAAACGCTCCGCGGCATTTTCCTATGGCGCGCTCAAGGGTCTGCGCGACCTTCCGTTGCAGACCTCCGTCGGACCCCGGCCGCTGCTGGGCGAGGTCGATGCCATCGCGGGCGTGTCGGGCGGCAGCTTCACGGCCGCATATTATGGGCTCCATCGGGATGCCACGTTCAGCCAGTACGAAACGGATTTTCTTTACAAGGATACGGAAGCCAACATCTGGGGCATCTATCTGCTGCCATGGAACTGGACGTGGCTGGTCGACCCGCTGGTTGGCACCAACGACTTCATGGAGCGTGTTTACGACCGCGAGATGTTCCACGGCGCACGGTTCGCCGAGCTGGAGCAAAACGGGCGTCCCTTCATCGCCATTGGCGGCACGGACATCGCCTATGGTTCGCCATTCCTGTTCACCCAGGACACGTTCGACCTCATCTGTTCCGAACTCGATGATCTCCCGATCGCGCGCGCCGTCGCGGCTTCCAACGGGTTCCCGGGATTGCTCTCGCCGATCACCCTGACCAACCATGCCGCCGCGTGCGACGGACGCAAGCCTGGCTGGTTGCGACGCGTCACGGAGGCTCAGCGTCTCGATCCGAGATCACGCGTCGGCAACGAGGCCAGGGGCGCGGAGCGGTACCTCGATGACAACCGCACCCGCTATGTGCATCTGGTCGACGGCGGCGTGTCGGACAATCTCGCGTTGCGTGCTGCCGGGGCATCCATGCAGACCATCGCCCAAGCGCCCGAGAACTTCACGGCAAGACGTCTGAACCGCGTCCGCCGCGTCCTGGTGCTCAGCATCGATGGACAGGGAGCCCAGGACACCAGTGTCGCGCAGCGGCGCGTTGTCGGGGGCATTTTCGCAATCTTCAGCCTGGTCTCCGGAACCCAGATCGACCGCTTCAACTTCGAGACGTTGACGGTGGTCGATCAGCAGCTTCAGGAATTCGTTGCCGCCATCAGGCAATCCCGTTGCGCCGAGGCGAAGACAATCGATGGCGCACGCTGCGATGATGTTGGTGGGGCCCTGGTGCACGTTTCGCTCACCGGACTTCCTGACAGCCCGGCGAAAGACCGGCTGCTGGCAATCCGGACCGGGCTCACGTTGCAGAAAGACGATGTGGATCTGCTGATCGCCGCTGGCCGCTCGGCCATTCTCGATTCGACGGCGCTGCGAGACTTTCTGAACAGCTACGCGGTCAGGCCGTTGCCAAATGCCCGGTCGATTGACGTGCGGGGCTGAGCTGGCACGGCGACACGGGCGCCGGGCATGCACGCATTTGACACACACACCGATTGTTCAGCCCACGTGGTTCAGCAGGAAGTCGTAGGTGCAGGACGGATGCGGTCGCCAGTAACTGCCAATGAACCGGCCTCCGTCGAAGCTGCCGGATATGAAACTTTCGCCTGCCTGCATCTGCAGGTACCCGTCAGGCTGGATTGTTCCCCGGAACGACAGGAACCGGACCCGGTCGCCGGTCACGACGAAGTGCTGGATTTGAATCTCGAGTCGGCATCCGCTGCCGTGACTTCTGCTGAGCCGCCCGACGCCGGCAAAGGTGCCGCTAAGCGGCGGCGCGGGGGGACTTGGCGCGGCCTCCGGCGGGGAGGATGCCGCAGGAGGCAGCGTCCCTGGCTGGCGGATCGTCACGCCGGGATTCATTCCATTCGATGTCATGGTGCAGCCGGAGCCGACGAGACCGGTCAGGACAATTGCCATGCGTGAGAGGCGCAAACGGTCGCGGCACGGTCCCTGTTCTGCCATGTGTCGATCTCCTCGCCCTCTCTGCTTGCGAACGCAGCCCATCTTCAACGAATTCGTTCTGGAATGCCATCGCCGTTTTCACATGGCGACGGGCAGAAATCGCGAGGGAATAGTTGCCCACGCATAGCGCGTCGGATCGGCACCTGTTCGCGGTCGGCAACCGAGCGCGCAAATTGGGACGCGCGGCACGGTCATGGGACTGCGGGCACATCTCTGACTCCGGAATCCTGTGCTATGCAAACCCAGCAGAGGCTGCGCGATATCGCAACCGTTTGGTTATTTGTTGCGGCCGAAATGGGGATCGTACAATGAAAATAAACTGTAGAACTCTCGCACTGGCGGCATTCGGGGTCGTTGTCATGGGAGCGCCGATTGCGTATGCGCAGGTGGCAACCGCGCTGGAGCAGGCGGAACTTGCCGGCCTGTCGCCGGAGAAACGAGCCGAGGTCCAGGCCAGGGCGGTGAACGGCAATACGGTGTCGGAAGTGCTGCAGACTATGCTCCTGAACAGCATAAAATTGAAGCACCCGGCCAGCAAGATCGTGGCCCTTGATTTCGGCAGGGGGGCTGCGGTCGTCGAGCTGACTGACGGCAAAATGACAGTTGTGCCGTTCGACACGACTACGCTGGCCGTCAAGGGCTGATCGGCAGCAGTTCGGTGACATGCAGCGCGGAGCAGTCCTCCGCGCCACCGGGCATCCGAGCCCGATTTGGCGGTATCGCGTAAATCAAAACAGGAACACTGTTGATGTCCGATCTGCTCGTCATTGAATTTCCGACGGAAGCAAAGGCCGACGAGGTTCGCCAGAAGTTGCTGGCTATGCAGAGCGAATATCTCATCGAGCTTGGCGATGCCGTGGTGGTTACAAAGTGTCCCGAAGGACATGTCCGGCTCAACCAGCTGTTTCATCCGGTCAAGGCGGGCGCGGTGTCGGGCATGTTCTGGGGTACGCTGGTTGGCCTGCTGTTCATGATGCCACTCGCGGGCGCTGCGATCGGCGCAGCGTCGGGCGCGATCGGCGGCAGGCTGACGGATGTCGGGATCAACGACGCATTCATGAAGAGCGTCGGCAAGACGCTGCAATCCGGCAATGCGGCGCTCTTCCTGTTGATCCGCAAGATGACGACTGACAAGGTGGCGGCCGCGCTCAAGGGAACCGGAGGCACGGTGTTGCGAAGCTCGTTCGACGAGACCAAGGAAGACGTGTTGCGGGAGGCTCTCGCCGCTGTGCAGGAGGTCGCGTCGCATGCGCCGGCGTAGTGCTGACATGAGGCTCAACGGATTGGCGGCTGCGATGGCACTGCTGCTTGTCGCTGTCCCTGGGGTTGGACATGCTGTCACGGATGCCGACTTCGCTGCCAGGACGACAGCCGACCTGGTGGCGCTGTGCGATCCGCAATCGGACAATGCAATCGCGAATGCAGCGGTCAATTTCTGCAGTGGCTTCGCTCAGGGTGCGGTGTCACTGGAAATGGCACACGACGCCGGATCCCGCAGCATGAAGTTGTTCTGCCTGCCGGACCCGCCGCCGACACGCAACGAGACGCTCGCCGAGTTCGTCAAATGGGCGCGTGCCTCACCCGACCGCATGAGCGCTTCGGCCGTCAATGGTCTGATGGGATTTCTTGGAGAACGGTATCCGTGTTCGCAACACCGTTGATCACGCCACGCGCGCGCGCAATGTGGAAGCTGCTGCTGGCTGCCGCGGTGGCACTGCCGGCCGCCGCATGCGCGGACCTCAACCCGACGCAGCAGCGCGCGCTGACGGGGACAGCCGCCGGGGCGGGCATCGGCGCGGTCGCGGGCGCCATCGGCGGCAATGCCGCGCTTGGAGCCGGCGTCGGCGCCGGCGCCGGGCTGCTCACCGGGCTGGTCGTTGACCGGCAACGAAGGGCGGAGGACAGGGCATTCCAACAGGGAGTCGCTGCCGGACGGCAGAGCGCATTGGCGCCCCGGTAGTTGCGCGTTGGCCGCTGATGCGAATGCCGCCAGCGTTCGGCCGTGCCCCAGTGCGCATTTCGCGATCGGTGCTATGATGGTAAGCTGCCGATCGCACCAAACGCCGTAGTGGCACGATCGGGTTCTCCGGTTGTCGGAGCGGGGCCTGTTGCGAGGTGCCGCACAAGGGACAAGATCCATGAGCATCACCTTTGCATCCGAGCGCCGCCTCGTCGCGCAGGACGAGTTTGAACCGATTGTCAGAAGCCATTATCCGGTCGTCGAGGAACTGTCGCGCGAAGAACTCGTCGAGTTGGCACGATGGCTGCGCGAGCGACGGGCGCGTGCGCGCGACATTGTCCGGGGCCGCCGGCGAGTCGCGCGTGGCAAGGCGGATGCACGTGGTGGGGCGGCGGAATCAGCGAGCGAGCGGGGCCTATTGGCGAAGAAGCAGGTGTACGCCAATGCGCTGAAGCGGGTGAACGCCAGGCTGGCGACGATCCAGGCAGCGGAGCGCCGAGCCCTGGCGCTGGCGAGACTGCAGGCTGCGCTCGGTCGCAAGCAGGCCGCCGTTCCCCACCATCCGCAAACTGGCCGAACCGCTGACGCCGGCTTTCGCTTGAAACGGGGCGCCGAACGTCGGCGCATCATCCAGGCGGCGCGGATCGGCAGCGTCTCGCAATCGGTGCGCAATTCCCAGGCGGTGCGCGACGGCAGGGCGACATGACAACCGACAAAAGACCAGCCGCGTCGAAGCCGGTCGATCGTCGACCGCTGGACGTCGACCTTGCGCTGCAAGGCGGCGGCGCGCACGGCGCCTTCACATGGGGCGTGCTGGACCGGCTGCTGGAAGAGAAGTGGCTGCGGATCGATGGCATCTCGGGTACGTCCGCAGGCGCGATGAACGCGGCCGTCCTGGCATCGGCTTATGCGCTCGGCGGCGCCGAACGCGCCCGCGCCGCGTTGGAGACTTTCTGGCGCAGTGTCTCCCGCGCCGCGGTGCTGAGCCCGTTCCAGCGCGGACCGGTGGACATTCTGCTCGATCGCTGGACGCTCGATAATTCGCCGCTGTTCATTGCCATGGACCTGATGGCCCGGCTCGTTTCGCCCTATGATTTGACTCCGTTCGGCGGCAATCCGCTGGCGGCGCTGCTCCAGGAAAGCGTCGATTTTTCCGCGCTCGCCGGCGGACCGATCAAGGTGTTTGTGACGGCAACCAGCGTTCGCACCGGGCGCGGCAAGGTTTTCCGCAACCAGGAGATCACGCCGGACGTGCTGCTCGCGTCTGCCTGTTTGCCGTCGATGTTCCAGGCGGTCGAGATCGACGGCGAGGCGTACTGGGACGGCGGCTACGCCGGCAATCCCACCATCACGCCGCTGGTGCGGGAATGCACGTCGCGCGACACGATCCTGATCCCGCTGAACCCGGTCGAACGGCCCGGCATACCGCGCACGGCGCGCGATATCCTGAACCGTTTGAACGAGGTGTCGTTCAACGCCGTGCTGCTGAAGGAGCTGAAGATGATTGCTCTGCTGCGCCAGCTTGCCGATCCGGGCCATGGCGAGGGCGCGCAGTGGGCTGGGATGCGCATCCATTTGGTTCGGAATCCGATCATGGCGGACCTCGGTTATTCCTCGAAGCTCAATGCCGAGTGGGCGTTCCTGACCATGCTGCGCGACGAGGGCCGGCGCGCCGGCGACGTGTTCCTGGCGAGCCACAGCAATGATCTCGGGCACCGTTCGTCGCTCGACATTGACCAGCTGCTGGATGGCACCTGATATGATGGGTATGCGCCTGGTCGTGGTCGGTTCGTCATTGCCGCCATGCACCGCGTCATTCGCGCTCTTGACGTCATCCCCGCCGTGCACCTCGTCCATCCCCGCCTTGCACCTCGTCATCCCCGCCGTGCACCTTGTCATCCCCGCGAAAGCGGGGACCCAGTTACAGTTGCGGCCTGGGTTCCCGCTTTCGCGGGAATGACGAGGATGGCGTGATGCAAACAAGCAATGGCACCACAGCATACAACCGAAGCACTTGTTCCACGACGGGCCTCAAGGGTCTGCGCCTCGCCGATGTGTTCTGGTTTTTAGCGCCCGCACTGCTGATCCTGACGGGATGTTCGCAGACGGTCTGGATGAAGACCGGAGCAACGCCCGCGGATTTCGAGCCGACCATAGAGCGGTGTCTGTCAGATGCGTATTTGCAGGCGCCAACCGCTTCGGCGGTCGCCAACATCGGCAGCGGTGTGGTCTCGCCATCCTTCACGACCTGCTCCGGCCTCGGAGGGAGCGGCAGCTGTGTCACGTCGCGCGGTCAATTCACGCGGCCGCTCAGCGTGCCATATGACGCCAATGCCAGGGCGCGCACCCAGATCTTCAGGCAATGCATGTATGCCGCCGGCTGGTCCGAACAGGTTGTTCGCAGCAGCGCCGCGACGGATGTGACCCCCGACACCGATTGGACGCGCGGCTTCGATACTGGAACGCGGGATGCGGCAAATTCGCAGTGCGTAGCGCCGCCCGGTACTGCCAACGCAGGCGATTGGTCGCTTGGCTGCCAGAGCGGTCAGAAAGCACGGTAGTCTCGGTGGTGCGGATGCCGCGCCATAGCATTTGGGACTCTCGGCATAATCCTGGGACTTTCATAACATGCCAAGAGCATGCAGACCTGCCTAAGTTCTTTACGGGACTCCGAAAAGACGTATACGGCATCGGCCGAATCGTAACGGCAATGCCG
>DATMND010000525.1:0-2004 GCA_035569235.1 Acetobacteraceae bacterium
TGCCTGTATTGAGGGGCAAGCACGGCGCCGATCTGAACTTGGCGGTTACGTTCGACGCCGTGCCCCACACCGTGCTGGGCACGCATGCGGCGTCAGTATTCCGGCAATCATGGCGCTCGTCCACGGGATGTCCGCCGATCCGGTCACGGCACCGCGGCGTCTGCCCGGCTGTTCATGTGTGCGGAATGCCACGCTCAGGCGCTGATCTGTAGTTGTTGCGACCGCGGCCAGATCTATTGCCCCGGCGACTGCGCCGCGCGTGCCCGCCGGCGCACCAGGCGTGACGCGGGCCGGCGCTACCAGACCAGCCGCCGGGGACGGCTTGCCCATGCAGAGCGGACCCGCCGCTACCGGGTCCGATGCAAAAATGTGACGCATCACGGTTCACCTCCATCGCCACCGGATGATTTGCTGTCCTCCGGCTCGCTGGCGATCGCGAGCGACGCATCGGCCTTCGTGGACCGAGCCCGGCGGCGTTTCTCGCGCTGTGATTGGTGCGGGCGGCGCTGTCCGGATCTCGTCCGTCAAGGGTTCTTGCGTCGTCGCGGCGGTCGCCGGTGGGTGCCACGACACCACCGGATGGGACGCGGCCATGGTGACGCCACCTGATATCGAAGCGCGGATACTGCGCCTCTACCACGCGGAGAAGTGGCTGATCGGCACCATCGCCCAGCAGTTGCACGTGCATTATAGCGTCGTCGGTCGCGTGTTGGCGCAGGCCGGTTTGCCGAGGCCCGGTCCGCCACCGCGCAAGTCGCGGATCGATCCCTACCTGGCGTTCATCCGCCAGACGCTGGAGACATTCCCGGCGCTGACGGCAAGCCGCCTGTATGTGATGGTGCGCGAGCGAGGCTATCGAGGCAGTCCCGATCACTTCCCTCATCTCATCGCCTGCCATCGGCCGCGTCCAAAAGCCGAACCCTATCTGCGCCTGCGCAGCTTGCCCGGCGAGCAGGGACAGGTCGATTGGGGACATTTTGGCCATCTTGAGATCGGCCGCGCGCGGCGTCCGCTGATGGCATTCGTCATGGTGCTCAGCCACTCGCGCCAGATCTTCCTGCGCTTCTTCCCCGACGCCCGGATGGAGAACTTTCTGCGCGGCCATGTCGCCGCCTTCAACGCCTGGCACGGTATTCCACGTGTCCTGCTCTACGACAATTTGAAGAGCGTGGTGCTGGAACGGCAGGGTGACGCGATCCGCTTCCATCCCACACTACTGAGTTTTGCCGGGCATTATCGCTACGAACCGCGGCCCGTCGCGATCGCGCGCGGCAATGAGAAAGGCCGCGTGGAAAGAGCCATACGTTACGTACGTGACGCGTTCTTCGCTGCCCGCAGCTTCACCGATCTCGACGATCTCAACGCCCAGGCCGATGCCTGGTGCAATGGCCCGGCCGCCGACCGGCGCTGCCCGGACGAACCCGAGCGCACTGTCCGCCAGGTATTCGCCGACGAAGCGCCTCGATTGCTGGCTCTGCCGGACAACCCGGCGCCGCTGCTCGAGCGTGTCGCGGTCTCGGTCGGCAAGACGCCCTATGTCCGCTTCGACCTCAACGACTATTCGGTCCCGCACACGCATGTCCGGCGCATTCTGACCGTGCTCGCTGACCCTCATGAGGTGCGCATCGCCGACGGCGCGGACATCCTCGCCCGCCATCCGCGCAGCTACGACAAGGGGGCGCAGATCGAAGAGCCCGCCCACATCCAGGGACTGCTCGACGACAAGCGTGCCGCCCGTCAGCACAGCGCCAATGACCGCCTCGCGCAGGCCGCTCCCGCCAGCCAGACCCTGCTCATGCGCGCCGCCGAGCGAGGCGCCAATCTCGGCGCCATCACCGCAGCCCTGTCGCGGCTGCTCGAACGCTACGGCGCCGCGGCGTTGCAGGATGCCATCCTCGAGGCGCTGGTCCGCGATGTGCCGCACCCCAACGCCGTGCGCCTCGCGCTCGAGCGCCAGCGCGAGCAGATCGGTGGCGAACCGCCCGTGGCGATCGTCATGCCCGC
>DATMND010000526.1:0-2385 GCA_035569235.1 Acetobacteraceae bacterium
GCCCCGGGCGCATCCGCACGATCCGCACCGTGGACCTGCCGAGCCCGCGCGACGTATTCCGCATTCGGTTCACCGAGGCCTTCGCGCGTTTGAACGAGGAGTTGTGGGATGAACTGAAGGACGAGGTGGCGCGGGGAACCGACGTATGAGCGAAGCCATCCGCCTGCCTGCTCTGGACGATGGGTCATCGGCAACGTTCGCGCGCTTTCTGGCGACGACGACCGGCCGCTCGCTGGCGCGCCTGGTGCTGGTGCTGATCCTGCTGGCGATGTGGCAGTATCTGCCGAGTAAAGGGCTGCGCTTTTGGATGAGCGGGCCAATCGACATCGTGGTGCGGCTGTTGAGCTGGATGCTCGACGGATCGCTGTGGGAGAACCTCGGTGCGACGCTGCTCGCAATGGCTCTCGGCTATCTGATCGGCACGAGCGTCGGCGTCGCGCTGGGCCTGCTGTTCGGCCTGATGCCGCGCGTGCATCGCGTTCTGTCACCGTACATCACGGCGCTCTACGCGATGCCGAAGATCGCTCTGGCGCCGCTGTTCGTCATTGTCTTTGGCATCGGTCTCGAGCCGAAGGTGGCGCTGGTCGCGATCACCGTGTTCTTCCTGGTGCTCAACAGCACGCTGGACGGCGTGCGCAATGTGGACCGCGATTTAGTGAGCACGCTGACGCTGATGGGGGCGACGCGGTTCGAGGTGATCGGCAAGGTGCTGGTGCCTGCGACGCTGCCGTGGATTTTCACCGGGATGCGGATTTCGGTCCGGTATGCGTTCACCAACACGCTGCTCGCCGAGCTGATCGCCGCGAACAGCGGAATCGGCTTCATGATCGAATACTACTCCGGCATATTCGACGCGACCGGGACCTATGCCGCCATTCTGGTCCTGGTCATCATGAGCGTCGGACTGACCGAACTGCTGACGCAGGTCGAGGCCATGATGTCGCGTGGCCGCGGCCGGTAGCACATGCGCAATTCGAGGAGAGCCACATGACCCAGGCCCTGTCAGGTATCCGCGTGATCGACATGACGCACAATCAGGCGGGTCCCGCCTGTGCGCAGATCCTGGGTTTTCTCGGTGCCGATGTGATCAAGCTGGAGGAGCCGAAGGGCGGCGACGTCGCGCGCACCAACATGCGTGACAGGACCGACAGCGACAGCCTTTTCTTTCTGGTCCTGAATGCCAACAAGCGCAGCCTGACGCTCAACCTGAAGTCGGACGAGGGCAAGAAGCTGTTCAAACAGGTGATCGCCGAGTCAGATGTGCTGGTGGAGAACTTCGGTCCCGGCGCGCTCGATCGGCTGGGGCTTGGCTATGACGTGCTGTCGAAGCTGAACCCGCGGCTGATCTATGCTACGATCAAGGGCTTCGGCACATACGGGCCGTACAGCGGGTTCAAAAGCTTCGAGCCGATCGCGCAGGCGATGGGCGGCGCGATGAGCGTCACCGGCTTTCCGGAGAACCCACCGACCTATGTCTATCCGGCGATCGGCGATTCCGGCACCGGCATGCACATGGCGATCGGCATCCTGGCCGCATTGCAGCAGCGCCACGCGACCGGGAAGGGCCAGCATGTCGAGGTGTCGATGCAGGACGCGGTGGTGAACCTGATCCGCGTCAGCCTGCGCGATCATCAGCGCTTCGGCCACCCGATGCCGCGCAATGGCAACCAGCTTGGCCGCACCGTGCCCGGCACGACGTACGCCTGTGCGCCGGGTGGGGCGAATGACTACGTGTTCATCCATGCGCAGCCGCAGATGTGGAAGGCGCTGATCAACGTGATGGGCCAACCGGAGCTGGCGGACGATCCGCGCTTCAACTCGGCAGATGGACGCTGGGAGAATCGCACGGCGCTGAATGCGGTCGTCGAGGCGTGGACGCGCCAACGCAGCAAGCATGAGGTGATGCGGCTGATGGGCGACGCCGGCGTGCCGTGCGGTGCGTGCCTGGACACCGGTGAGGTGCTGGCGGATCCGCACCTGCGGGCGCGCGACATGATTGTCGATATCGACTATCCGACGCGTGGGACGTATCAGACGGTTGGCTGCCCCGTGAAACTTTCGGATTCACCAGCCGATGTCACGCGCCCGCCATTGTTGGGCGAGCACACGGCGGAGGTTTTGAGCGCGTTGTGCGGCGTGACGCCGGCGGAGGTGCAGCGGTTGCGCGAGAAGGGGGTCGTGTGAAGCTGTTTACCGACCCCCGTTATTTCGTACTGAACCGATCGATGCGCTTGCCCTCGTTTGATGCACCGTAGACCGTCCCCTGCGCATCGACCGACACGCCTTCCGGCCCGATCTTGTCGCCGTCCGGCCGTGGAATGAAGTACTTGACCGAGCCATCCGCGGCGTTGCCGACGCGGATGCCGTGGCGGCAGCCGGGGTCCG
>DATMND010000527.1:0-2100 GCA_035569235.1 Acetobacteraceae bacterium
TTCAATTAGCCTTGGTGCGCACGACCTGTCTGTGACCCTGGCGAAGCACGGCGTCGAGATCAGCGACCGTGTTCGGCCGTGCGCGGCTTGACCCAACTTCCGCACTTTGATGGTTGAGATGGCACGAAAGCCGCGGAAAACCGCGGGTTTTGCGAGTCGCATGGGAATTGTGGTGCAAAAACGCCGCTGCAACTCCGCGGTCTGCTGGCGGATTTGCTTGACGTTCCGCGATTCTCAGTGGTGTCCTGCGCTGGGTCAGGACATCAGTCATGTTCGTGCGCGTCAAGAAGATCGGCCCATACGAGTATCTCTACCTCGTCGAGAACGCACGCGAAGGCGGTCGTCACGTCCAGCGCGTCATCAAGGCGCTCGGCCGACGCGATGAGATCGAGAACTCTGATCTGCTCGACGGCCTGATTGCCTCCGCCGCGCGCCACTCCCGTCGTTCCATCGTGCTATCCCGCTTCTACCGCGGCGAACTGACGGAACTGCGCCGCCGCAGCATCGGAGCCAACCTGGTGTTTGGCCGGTTATGGGAGGAGACCGGCTGTCGCGAGGTGCTGCAACGGCATCTGCGGGAGCGGCAGTTCGGCTTCGACGCCGAACGCGCCATCTATCTCACCGTACTGCACCGGTTGATGGTCTCCGGTTCCGATCGTCACGCCAGCACCTGGCGCGAGACTGTCGCCGTGCCCGGCGCCGAAGTGTTGACGCTGGATCACGTCTACAAGTCGATGGCCTGGCTCGGCGAGGACATCACCAGCAAGGCCGGCAGCCAACCTCGCAGTCGCACAGACGCCATCGAGGAGGCGCTTTATGCGCATCGCCGTTCGCTGTTCGGCGCGATTGCCGTTGCATTTTTCGATACCACGTCACTGTATTTCGAGGGCCGTGGCGGCGCCACGCTTGGCCAGCGCGGCCACTCCAAGGATTTTCGCCCACAACTCAACCAGGTGGTACTGGGCATCGTGCTGGATGAGCAGGATCGGCCGATTGCCTCCTTCCTATGGCCCGGCAACACCGCGGATGTCACCACGTTGCTGCCCGTGGTTGAGCGCCTGCGCAGCCGCTTCGGCGTCGGTCGCATCTGCGTCGTTGGCGACCGCGGCATGATTGCGGCGGCCACGATCACTGCGTTCGAGGCACAGGGGATCGATTACATCCTGGGTGTCCGCGAGCGCTCGAGCAAAGAGGTGCGCGAGACGGTGCTGGAGGATGATGGGGCCGCTGTGCCGCTGGTCATCCCGCGACAAAAGGGCGAGACCGAACTGGCGATAAAAGAGGTCAAGGTCTCCGGGCGGCGCTACATCGTCTGTCGCAACGAAGAAGAGGCGCGCAAGGACGCCGAGACCCGGACCAAACTACTCGCCGATCTGCAGCGCAAACTGGCTCAGGGCGACAAAGCGCTGGTGGCCAACACTGGCTATCGCCGGTTCCTTGCCACCCCTGAAAGCGAAGGCTTCACCATCGATCCGGTGAAAGTGCAAGCCGATGCCCAGTTCGACGGTCTGTTCGTCCTGCGTACCAGCATGAACCTGTCGGCGCTGGCCGTGGTGCTCCGCTATCGCAATCTGCTGGCAGTGGAACAGAGCTTCTTGGCGAGCAAGGCATTATTCGCGACGCGGCCGGTGTTCCATCGCACAGATGCGGCGATCCGCGGGCATATCTTCTGCACGTTTTTGGCGCTGGTGTTGCGCAAGGAACTGTTGGACCGGCTGACGGCACGCGGCATCAACCTGCCGGAATGGCAGCACATCATCGATGATCTGGCAGATCTCAGCACGATTGAAGTCGAGCAGGACGGTCGCCGGGCACTGTTGCGCACGGCGCCTCGTGCCAGCATCGATCCGATCTGTCGCGCCCTCGGCCTCGCCCTGCCGCCCGTTTTCCAGGAGATGCCATCGAACGAAACGCCACCAAACACTAACTGAAAGTGTGGTGCCTAAAACTGGCCAAGGCCGGCAACGTACTGATCTGCTTTTCTTTTTTCTCGCTAGGTATGGAAGTTGGGTCTAAGGAAACCCGATCGGTTCGTTCTCTAGCCCGCGCGACCGCGCCCGGGGCTCCGCATGGCTCCCGGACGCCGCACTCTGGTCGGGC
>DATMND010000528.1:0-4993 GCA_035569235.1 Acetobacteraceae bacterium
CACGTTGGCGCTGACCGCGGCGGACAGGTGCACCGCCACCGTGTGGCCGGCCGACCCGGGGCGGCTGAAGGTGCCGGCTCCGGGACCCCCGCCGAAGCCGCCACCTCCGCCCCCGCCGCCACCTCCGCCGAAGCCGCCACCTCCGCCTCCGCCCGCGCCGCCGAAGCCGAACTGCCTGGCGCCGCCCGGCGTGGCCGAGCCGGTGGTCTGGCCGACCACCGCGGACAGCTTGGGTGACATCTTGGACACCAGCTCCGCGCCGGCCAGGCCGAGCCCCACGCCGATCACGCCGCCGATGAGGCCGAGGGTGACCGTCTCGCCCATCACCTGGCCGATGACGCGGCGGCTCTTCCAGCCGATCGCCTTCAGCGTGCCGAACTCACGTACCCGGCGCGACACCGCCGCCATCGTCAGCAGGCTGGCCAGCAGGAACGACGCGATGAGGACGGCGAGCGCGAGCCACTTGCCAAGGTTGTTGGCCAGGCTGGAGGCGCTGGACAGCGAGCCGGTGACCTCGCTGGCCAGGTCGCTCGAGGTGGTCACGGTGGTGCCGGGCAGCGCCTTGGAGATCTCGGCGGAGACACTGCTGATGGCCGACGAGTTGCTGGCCGCGACGTAGATGGTGTTCACGTCGTTCTTCAGGCCGGCCAGCTTCTGCGCGACCGCGAGCGGTATGTACACGTCCGATGGGTTGTCCCCGGCCGGCTCGCTGACGATCCCGACGACCTTGAAGTTCGTTGCCTTGCCGCTGCTGTCGCCGATGGCGATGGTGGACCCGGACGTCAGCTTGTTCTGGGTCGCGTAGGAAGCATCGACCAGCGCGACGTCGGCGTTCGCGTCCGAGGCGGCGAACGTGCGGCCCGCGCTGAGCTTGCCCGAGCTGAGCGGGCCGAGCTCACCGCCGCCGATGTCGACCCCGTCGACGCCGAAGCTGCTGGTGGTGAAGTTGGCGCGGAAGCTCTGGCCGCCGCCGCCTGAGCTGCCGCTGCCGGAACCGCCGCCTGCGCCGCCGCCGAAACCGCCGCCGTTGACGTTGACGGCCGGCACGGTGCCGCTGATTGTCCGGTCGTTCAGGGTCAGCCCGCCGGCCGCGGCCGACACGTCGTGCAGGCCGGCCACCGAGGCGACCGAGGACGAGCTGATCGAGGCGAGCGTGGGGCCCGCCGCGAGCGTGCTGTCGTTGATCTTGGTGCCGGCCACGGGCCGCGACCTGGTCCCGGCCCTAAAGCCGAAGCCGAACGACCCGGGGCTGAACGATCCGGCTTTCGGCGTCTTGGTGACCGTGACGTCGGTGCCCACGCCGTACAGCGCGTGCAGCACGGTGCCCTGGGCGTTCTTGACGCCCGCCGACGCCGCCGTCACGGTGATCACCAGGCCCACGCCGAGGGCGAGGCCGACCGCGATGAAGATGGCCTGGCGCATGCGGCGGCGAAGCTCGCGCCGCAGATAAGTGAAGAACATCCCGCACTCCTCAGGGGAGATTGCCTCCGCGCAGATGGCGGCGCGGTGAATCGCCCCGGGAGCGACCGCCGCGCCGGTTCAGAAGCCTGACGGTGGTACCTGAACGGGTGCTGAACAGAACCTGCGGGGTTCCCCCGACTAGGCGAACGTTTGCCCGGCTGGGGCGCCCGGGGACAGCGAGGCTTCAGGGAATCCTGAGACTGCCCGGCTCGGCGAGGAGAGGCGCACGGCTACGGGCCGGATCGCGTAGCGCAC
Source organism: Acetobacteraceae bacterium (assembly GCA_035569235.1). GTDB lineage: Bacteria > Pseudomonadota > Alphaproteobacteria > Acetobacterales > Acetobacteraceae > JAMXLO01. The sequence goes on from DATMND010000528.1 coordinate 1,717, forward strand.
GCCGGGATCGACCACGCGGTGTAGCCAAATTGACGGTTCAGCCCGGCGAAGCCGACAGGCCAGATCGCTAGGCGCGGCGAAGCTCGGGCGCGGCGCCCGCCGGGGCGCGGCGCGCGAAGCTCGGCCGCGGCGCCCGCCTTGGAGCGGCGTATGAGGTGCTGGTGAGGCTACCGAGACCGTTGCGGCCCCGGTTCCGCCGGGCCGCGCGGTCCGGGACACGGCCAGGCGATGAGTGTGGCTTTCTGCCGGATAGAGGGGTGTTGTCTAAATCCCATATCAGTTCAAGCAAGGTGATACGTCGGCTGATGATCGAAGCGACGTACCCACTCAGATCCTCTGCCAGTAAGTCCTGCGGCCAGTGCGGCCCGCGATGACCCACCGCGTCAGCGATCGTCCAGCAGTTATGATCGTCCAGCTCCATCAGCAGCCCGCAGAACATCTGGCCGCAGCACTGCCGGGTCTCCCGCAGCGGAAAGCACCCATGTCCGCCAGCAGCGCCGATCGGGCATCATCCGCTACCGCGGCAGCAGCGCGACTGCCGCATCTTGATCGTGTCTCACAGACCCATCATGATCGCGGCAGCCGCACCTCTACGCGGCCCATCCGCTAAGCCTGCACCGACAACCGCGAACTACTGCTGCCGTAACTTCGAATGCCCTCTTTACATGACACGGAATCTGAGATATACGAGTACTTATGAAAACAACTAAGCCGCAACGTCCAGCCGGACACAGCGGCGGCTAACAGCAGGATGCTGCTAGCCGACGTGACACCGAATCTGAGATAAGGAGGTACTCGTGAAAACAACCAGGCCTCAACGCCCAATCGGACACAGCGGCGGCTAGTAGCAGGATGGCGCTAGCCGTCGGATGTTGTGGTGCTCGTATCGTGCCAGCATCCGCATCCGTTCATTTTATGCCGTAGCGGCATTGCTGTTAGTTATGGCTGGCGACCACTTTTGATGTTGCCGAAACACTGCTGGAATACCTGGCGACATCGCCGGAAGTCCGAGGCTAAATCCGGGCGTGGCACCTGCTCCACCTGAGCATCATCGGCGCTGCTCGGAAGTTCCTGGCTAGAACAGCGGCGGACTTCATCACCTCCTGCTCGTCGTCGTTGGCCGTCTTGGATACCCGCGACCGTTATGCAAAGTCGTGCAGGCGGTAGGACCGCCTGCACGACTCATGTCATACGGCCACTGGGCGCTGCCTGCGGATAATCTTCACCAGTCGACCCATGCACCTTCTCCAGTGTTGCGGTCAGGTGTCCAAGCGGCCACGCCCGAGGTGGCATAACGGGGACATCTGTGATATGGGCCGGTATGTGCCGCGTCCTGCACATCCGCGGATCCGTACGGCGAGACCTTCAGGAAATTGACTGGGGGTTCTCGTTGTCGGATGCTTCGTTAGACTACGATCTTACCGGCGAGATCACCCATCGCGGGCCTTATCGGCATTGTTTCCTAGGCATTCGCGGTGTCTTTATCCAAATTGTAAAATGTATGCTGGGTTCATAATAAAGCCTGTACGCCAACGTCGACAGATCATCCTGATGCTCTGGCCGATCTCGGATAAGCATGTATTCATGCATACACCTCACGCCCTGCCCTGAATCGGAACAACGATGGCTACGGCAGGTGCTGGATGAGGTTAGTTAGACGAAAATACTTTCGATTACTACTTCGATCGGATCTTGGTGATCATGCCCACGGAAGATCGGCCAAGAATGACCGTTCTTAAGCACAGGAACTTCGCGCTTCTCTGGAGCGGACAGACGATATCTCTCGCAGGCAATGGTATATTCATGATAGCCTTGCCGCTTGAGATCCTTCACCTTACAGGAAATCCACTTGATCTAGCGTTTGTGGTGAGCGTCAGGGCGATTTCAACAGGCACCTTCCTTCTTTTTGGAGGAACATTTGTTGATCGATTCTCAAGACGCATCACGATGCTCATCTCGGATACAGTCTGTGGAATTTCCGTATCTCTAGTATCCTTTCTCGCCCTCACCGGACAAGCGCGCCTTTGGCAATTGGTTCTACTTGCAATTATCTTTGGAATAGCCGCAGCCTTCTTTAAGCCAGCCGCGACTGCGATCATTCCCGATATCCTGCCTGCCGAATTCCTCATCTCGGCAAGTTCATTGTCGTCACTGAGCGAGTCATTGGCTCTATTCTTGATTGGGCCGCTCGCTGGTGGAATAATCTCGGCAACCGCCGGAACCGGATGGGCATTCGGCATAGATGGCGTGAGTTTCTTTATGAGCGCCGCCTGCCTAGCTGCAATGCGAAGCACCTCAAGAACAAAGGAACCTGGCCCCAGGCTCCTAGCTGGAGTGATGGAGGGACTGCGCTTCTGCTACTCACAGCGTTGGCTTGCCTGCAGCATGGTGGCTCTGGGAGTCGCCAACCTAGTATGCTTCTCTCCTTTTTATATCCTAGAACCACTGCTTGTCAGGAATGTTTTTCATGCTGGACCAGTAGCACTTGGTGTCCTCTATGCCGCCAGCGGCGGCGGGGGCGCACTCGCAGCTGTTACGGCAACCCGTCTGAGGGTTCCTCGGCGTCGAGTATCGGCTATGTGGGTTGCGTGGGCAGCTGCGGGGACATGCGCCGCTCTTGTGGGTTTCTCCCCTCGGCTGTGGATGTCGGTTATATTCGCGGGCATGACTTGGGGTTTGGCCACCTACGGGAATATTCTGTGGTTCCCGCTAATACAGCAGGAAACACCCTCAAATCTATTGGGAAGGGTTTCGTCAGTTGACTGGTTGTTTTCATTTGCGGTAATCCCACTCGGGGCGGCCGCCGCCGGAGCGGCGGCGGTCGCCTTCGGCGTTCGGCTCACCCTGATAGTGGGTGGGGCGATCGCCGCAGCCACCGCAAGTATCCTCATTATTCCGGGAGTTACAGATCCGGATAAGCGGGCGATGAGAGACCGGCCGAAGCCACTTCAAGAGCCGGTTGTTGAAACTCCAGAGCTTGCGAAAGAACAACGCGCAGCCGGATAACAGGCGTACCAGCGAACCCGAATCCATGGAGATCTGAACAACAGCCTTAGGATGCACATCGTTGTCACAACCATACGGAACTACGGCGCCTATCCGCCTGCATGAGGGGCCGGTGAGGCCTTGAGTGGCCAGTGGTGCGCCGGGTCGGGCCAGGCCAACCAGTGAGAGTGACTCTCTGCCCGAAAGAGGGGTCTTTGATAACTCTCACATCAGTCAGGCCAGCTCAGGGTCTCGCCGTGCGGACCGCCCAGCAGCGGCCCGCAAGCTCGCC
>DATMND010000529.1:0-3388 GCA_035569235.1 Acetobacteraceae bacterium
GCATCAGCACCGGTTTCACCGGTCGCCGCACGATGGGCCTCGGCGCGGTCAAGCTTGCCGACATGGAGGAGTACATCCGGATCGTGCAGGCGCTGTGGCGCGGCGAGACGGTCGATATCACCCTCGAAGGCAAGCGCCGGCAGATCCGTTACCTCAATCCCGAACTCGACCTGATCAACACACAAGACCCGATCCCGCTGTGCATCGCCGCCTCCGGCCCACGCGCACGCAAGCTTACCGCGAAACTCGGCGCCGGATGGATCGACAACGTTGCCGATGTGGAGCGCGGTATTGCCACGCTGGAGCATATGCGCACGGCTTGGCAGGAAGCCGGGCGCGCACGCGACGACCTCACCGCGATCGCCTGGGTCGGCGGCGCGGTGCTGGACGAAGGCGAGCCCGTCGATGGTCCGCGCGGCCTGGCGCTGGCCGCGCCGCGTGCATCGATGCTGCTGCACCGCGCAGCCGACACGGCGCTCGCCGGCTATCCCGCGCCGCTCGCCATGCTGCCGGAATTCGCCGCCGCCGTGTCCAGCTACGTCGAACACGCGCGGCGTTTCGAGCCAAAGGATGCGTATTACCTGTCCAACCACCGCGGCCATTTGATGTTCGTGCGTCCCGACGAACGCCCGTTCATCACCGCAGAGATGATCCGGCGCACCTCGTTCATCGGCACCGAGGCCGACCTGAAGCTGCGGCTCGCCGCATTGGCGGCGGCGGGCTTCAGTCAGGTCGTGTTCTCGATCCCGCCGGGGCAGGAGCATGCGATCGAGGATTGGGGACGCGTCCGCCGAGCCTTCTGACCGAGCAGGGAGTTCTCCATGCCTGGAGTGACGCTGTCGGACGATCGAGGTTCACGCGAAGGAAGGCCATCTCCCGACGCGCTGCTGCAGGCTGCGCAGCAGGATGCGCGCGGTCGCATGAAGATCTTTGTCGGTGCGGCGCCGGGTGTGGGCAAGACCTACGAGATGCTCTCGGCGGCGCGAGCCCGCCTCCGGGAGGGCGTCGACGTGGTCGTCGGTGTCGTCGAGACCCACGGGCGCAAGGAAACCGAGGCACTGCTTGATGGCCTCGAGGTCATCCCGCGTCAACGCGTCGAGTACAAGGCGCGCAACCTGGAGGAGATGGATCTCGACGCCCTCCTGGCGCGACGGCCGCAGCTGGCGCTGGTCGATGAGCTGGCGCACACCAACGCTCCGGGCAGCCGCCATCCGAAGCGCTACATGGATGTTGACGAGCTGATTGCGGCGGGCATCGACGTCTACACCACGCTCAACGTCCAGCACATCGAAAGCCTGAACGATGTCGTCGCGCGCATCACCCGGATCAGGGTGCGCGAGACGGTGCCTGATTCGATCATCGACAAGGCCGACGACATCGAACTTATCGATCTGACGCCGGACGATCTGATCCAGCGCCTCAAGGACGGCAAGGTCTATGTGCCGCACCAGGCCGAGCGCGCCATCCGCCACTACTTCTCGCCCGGCAACCTGACCGCGTTGCGCGAACTCGCGCTGCGTCGCACGGCACAGCGCGTCGACGAACAGATGGTCAGCTACATGCAGGCACACGCGATCGCCGGGCCCTGGGCGGCCGGCGAACGCGTGCTGGCCTGCGTCGGCGGCGATCCGAGCAGTATCGACGTGGTGCGCCACGCCAAACGCATGGCAGACAGCATGAAGGCGCCCTGGACAGCGGTCCATGTCGAGACCGGGCGCAACATGGACATGAGCGAAACGGAACGCGATCGAATTGCCGAGGCGTTGCGGCTGGCGGAGCGCCTGGGCGCGGAGACTGTAACCCTGCCAGGCCAGGATGTCGCCGACACGATCGCCGACTATGCGCGCGACAACAATTTCTCCCATATCATCATCGTGCAGCCGCCGCGCTCGCGCTGGCTGGAATTGCTGTACGGCCAGCTGGCGCAGCAACTGATCCGCAAGGCCGGCGGCGCCAGCGTCCATGTGATCGGGCGCAGCCGCGAGTCGGCGGAGCAGCAAGGTCAGCGGGGCCTGCCGTTGGAGCGCATGGCACGCGCCGGCGATGCCAGGGCCTATGTTGGGAGCCTCGCATTTGTCGCGGTCGCGCTCGGCGTCGGGCTTTTGCTGCACCAGAAGCTGGGTATCGGCAGCATCGCGCTGACCTTCCTGACGGCGGTGCTGGTGTCCGCGGTTGCCTACGGATTGTGGCCGGCGCTGTTCGCGTGCTTCGCCAGCGTGCTCGCCTACAACTTCTTCTTCCTGCCGCCGCTCTACACCTTCACCATTGCCGATCCGGAAAACGTCGTTGCGCTGTTCTTCTTCGCCATCACGGCGGTGATCGCCAGCAACCTCACCGCACGGGTGCGCGCGCAGGCGATCACGGCACGCCAGCGCGCACGCACGACGGAGGAGCTTTATCAGTTCAGCCGCAAACTGGCGGGCGCGGCGAACCTCGACGATCTGCTGTGGGCCACGGTGCATCAGATCGCGCTGATGCTGAGGGTGCGTGTCGTCATCCTGTTGCCCGAGAACGGCAAGGTAACGGTCCGTGCCGGCTTTCCACCCGAGGACAGCCTGGATGCCGCCGACCTGGCCGCGGCGATTTGGACGTGGGAGCGCAATCACGTTGCTGGGCGCGGCTCCGATACGCTGCCGGGCGCCAAGCGGCTGTTCATGCCGATGCAGACCGGCCGTGGCGCCGTCGGCGTGATCGGCATCGATCGCGACGAGCCTGGGCCGATCCTCACCCCCGATCAGCATCGCCTGCTCGACGCGCTTGCCGATCAGGCGGCACTGGCGATCGAGCGCGTGAACCTAGTGGAGGATGTGGATCGCGCGCGCCTCGTGGCCGAGACGGATCGCCTGCGCGCGGCCCTGCTGACGTCGATATCGCATGACCTGCGCACGCCGCTCGCGTCCATTCTCGGGTCGGCGACCAGCCTGGCGGCGAACGGCGACGCGCTCAACGCGGCGACGCGGCTGGATCTGGCCCGCAACATCCAGGACGAGGCGGAGCGGCTCAATCGCTTCATCGGCAATCTGCTGGACATGACGCGGCTCGAGGCCGGACCGCTGCCGTTGCGTACCACTCCTGTCGAATTGTCGGACGTGGTTGGCAGCGCGCTGCGTCGCGCGGGCAAGGTTCTCGCGGCACACAGAACCGAGGTGCGATTGCAGCCCGACCTGCCTATGCTCGATCTGGACGATGTGTTGTTCGAGCAGGTGCTGTTCAATCTCCTGGACAACGCGGGAAAGTACGCACCGGGCGGATCGTTGGTGACCATCAACGCCTGGCAGGACGGCGGACAGGTCTTCGTGCGGGTCGTTGATGAAGGCCCGGGCATTCCGCCTGCCGACCTCGCGCACATCTTCGAGAAGTTTTACCGGGTCGGTGGTCCCGATCGCCG
>DATMND010000530.1:0-2473 GCA_035569235.1 Acetobacteraceae bacterium
GATCCACATCTTCCGCATCGAGGACGGCCGGATCGCCGAGCACTGGGCATGCCGCGACGACGCCGGAATGCTGCGCCAGCTCGGCTTCACCGGCTGAGCCGTCCCCCGACCCAGCCCACGCCGCCGGCCAGCCGGCGTGTCGCCGAAGCCCCCTACCGTCCAAGATCCGGCAAAGGAGATCCCGTGTCGAAACGCACAATCGCAGGTTCCCTCGCCCTGCTCGCCCCGCCGATCATCGTGATCGTCGCTACACTCGCCCAGCCGACCCTGTCCGACGACGCGGCCAGCCAGGTCGCCGCGCTCACCGGCCACCGCGGGGCGATGATCACCGGCGCGGCGCTCAGCTCGATCGCGGTCGTCCTGCTCATCGCCGGCATCATCTGGTTTGCCCTCGCGCTTGCCCCCCGCGCCCCGCGGCTGGCCATGGCCGGCGGCGTGCTCGGCGTATTCGGCCTGCTCGTCGTGCTGTTCGAGAACGGCGTCGCCGCCGCCTTTCCCGCCATCGCTGGCGGGCTTGACCGGATCCAGGCGGCATTCGTGCTGGACCGCATCCATTCCGGCGCCGCCATCACGGCGCTCGGGCCGCTGTCGATCATCGGCGATATCGGCCTCGCCCTGCTCGGGCTCGCCGCTGTCAAGGCGGGGGCGCCCCGCTGGGCCGGCGCAGCGATCGCCATCGGCGCGCTCGCCGGAGGAGCCGGCTTCGCGACCGGCACCAAAGCCCTGGTGATCATCGCATTCGCGGTTCTTTTCCTTGGCCTGCTGCAAGCCGTGCGCACACTTGCCGCGTCCCCCGCGCCCCGGCTCGCTGGCGCGGGTGCCAAGGCCGCGGCCATCTCCTGAGCGCAACTGGCGTCCCCCGGTTGCTCCGCCCTCAGCTCGGGTGATGTACGTAAGGGATCCCCTTACGAACACCCCGGTCCAGAAGTTCCGACATGCCCAGTACTGCGCATCCAACCCCAGACACCACCAAAGGACCACCTTGGACGGCGATTCGGGCTCGCCTCCACTTCATCCGTGGTTACTCCGCGTGGGACTGTAATTTCAACGGTGTAACTCCCGAGACGGAGGAGACACCAGTGACTGACGTGACAACCGGCGATGAGCAGGGCGGAGCGGAGCTCTCGGCCGCTGATGAGCAGCTGCTGCGCGAGCTTACCGAGCGGGCCCGCGCCGGCGGGCTGAAGCTGGCCGGCGAGGGCGGGCTGCTGGGCAAGCTGACCAAGATGGTGGTCGAGGGCGCCCTGGAAGGCGAGATGGATGGCCATCTCGGCTATGGCAAGCACGACCCGGCGGGCCGTGATGGCGGCAATTCCCGTAACGGCCGCCGCGCCAAGACGGTGCTCACCGAGGCCGGGCCGGTGGAGCTGTCAGTGCCGCGCGACCGGGATGCCAGCTTCGAGCCGAAAATCGTCGCTAAGAGGCAGCGGCGGCTGACCGGGATCGATGAGATGGTCATTTCCCTGTCGGCGAAAGGTCTGACCCACGGGGAGATCGCTGCGCATCTGGCCGAAGTGTATGGCGCGGAGGTGTCGAAGCAGACGATCACCACAATCACCGACCGGGTGATGGAGGGCATGGCGGAATGGCAGGGCCGGCCACTAGATCCGGTTTACGCCGTCGTGTTCATCGATGCCATTAACGTGAAGATCCGTGAGGGCCAGGTCGCCAACCGGCCCATCTACCTGGCCCTGGGCGTCACCGTGGATGGCGAGCGTGACGTGCTGGGCCTGTGGGCCGGCGAGCACGGCGACGGCGAGGGAGCCAAGTACTGGCTAAGGGTCTTGTCGGAAATCAAGAACCGCGGCGTGCGGGACGTGTGCATGCTGGTCTGCGACGGGCTGAAGGGCCTGCCCGACGCCGTCAGCGCGGTTTGGGACAAGACAATCGTGCAGACCTGCATTGTCCATCTCCTGCGCAATTCGTTCAAGTACGCATCGAAGAGGGACTGGGCGCAAATAGCGAAAGACCTCAAACCCGTCTACACCGCGGCGTCCGAGGCCGAAGCGCTCGACCGGTTCGCCGAGTTCTCTGGCAAGTGGGAGAAGCGGTACCCAGCTATCATCCGGCTGTGGGAGAACGCGTGGGCGGAATTCGTTCCGTTCCTTCAGTTCGACCGGGAAATAAGGACGGTGATCTGCACGACGAACGCGATCGAGTCGATCAACGCCCGGCTGCGCCGCGCGGTGAACGCCCGCGGCCACTTCCCGACCGAGCAAGCCGCCCTCAAGTGCCTCTATCTGGCGATCATGAGCCTCGACCCGACGGGGAAGGGCCGAAAGAGGTGGACCAACCGGTGGAAGGCCGCTTTGAACGCGTTCGACATCACCTTCGACGGACGGCTCTCAGCAGGCAGGCAGTAGAACTACAAGATCAGTTACACCGAAGATTTGACAGACCCTGGCCTGTCGGCATGGTCGCATTCCCTGATTGGCCATCGGTTCCGGTCGCGCGCTAGATCCGCATGATTGAG
>DATMND010000531.1:0-3219 GCA_035569235.1 Acetobacteraceae bacterium
CAGCAAACCATGCCACCCGGTTTTTCCCGTTGATCAACGGGGCGATCGCCGCGGCCCGGCGCGACATGGAAGCGACCGCGGCGGAATTCGCCCGCCTATGGCCGCCGGCTTGGCCGGCAGATCTCCCAGATGAGCCGATGCTGCCCGGCGCCGCTAACTGGCCTGTTGCACCGCCGCCGGCGTCTCGGCGCAGGCGATCGCGCGCCGGCCAAAAGCAGTCCCCGAGCTCTTCCAAAGCCGCCAAGGAGAATTGCCAATGACCGAAGACCAAGAGATTGCTCGCCGCCTCGCGCAGGCGGACCTGGAAAACGGTGGTGCGCCACCTGCGGGACGCCGGCATCCCGCAGTCGCTCGCCGCTGCCGATCGGGTCGACGAGTGGCGCGACGGTCAGGCGCTGCGGGTCGATCTGGAACAGTACCATTGAGGGAGAGCCCGGGCGATCGCCAAGGGAGCCGCCGGCTTGTCGTGGACGCTCGCTCCGCTCTCGGCTTGCTGCTGCTGGCGTGCGACGTGTAGGGTTCCCCTTCAATTCAGGGGACGCCGGGTGATGGCGACGACACGAATGAGGTGGACCCACGACGGAGCCTCCTTGATCGGGACCGCGCCGCGCGATGGCGCCATGCTGCGCGGACTCGGCGAGCCTCGGCCACCGCGGCGAGAGCATGTGCACGTGTACCTCCACGCCGCGAAGGTAGCCGATCAGGCAGCGCACGCGGGTGGTCTGCCGGTGCGCGCGCCGCGACCCCTGCGCGCCCGCTCAGCAAGGCTTTACCACGACTGACGCGAGCCAATGGTCTCAGGCGCGCCGCACAATCCCTTCAGGTGGAGCGCGAAATGCCAGAACTGGTCACAGACCCGATGTTTACGCTCCGCACGACTGACGGCACCAAGCCCGGCAGCTTGTTCGACATCTTTGGGTGCGCGGATGACGGCACCCTGATCGACCTGCCGGCCATGCGGGCCCACCAGCGGGCGGCGGTGGTAACCGCGCTCGCCGTGATGATGGTGTCGCTTCAGCGTTACGCCGCCGCGCGTCCTAAATCATTGTCCGATTGGGCTGCTGAATGGCATCGGCAGATCGGCGACGACGCCCTTCGCCTCGTGGCACCGGAAAGCGAGCCGGCGTTTATGCAGCCGCCAACGGAAGGTGCTACCACCGAACTATCTATCGAGGCGGTTGACTGCCTACTGCCCGGCGTACAGCACGAGGTGAAGACGGTCGATGGCGCTCCAGAGGAATGCTGGGTCCTCGCTCTGATGGGGGGGTTGGCCCGACCGAATGTGAACTTCCACCGGCCATCGATCCGCCTCGGGCTAACCGCGGTCTTGCCGTCGATGGACGGAAGCATGGGCAGCGAAATAACCTGTCTGGTAGCGGGCTACGAGCTGCTTCCATCGCGGGACGGCACATCGGCCAAGGATCACATGGTGTGGCTGCGCCCGATGACCAGGGCGACCGAACCCCTGGTGGCGACAGATTTGCCGCAACCGTTTCTCAGCACCGGCCGCGCCGTCAGGCTATACCGGGCCGGCGAGGCACTCGGCGCGCGGTTCGCACCGTCGAACGAATATCGCGTCCTCGCTCCAACCCAGTGGTTGGAAGAACCGCATACGCCTAAGCTGGTTAGCGCCGATAGGGTCGAGCGTTTCCGGTTAGCCAAGAAACACTGGGGCTACGACGTTCAGCACCAAATCCTGTTCGGTGGTCAACGTGGCAAGGAGGAGGTAGTTCGGCCACGCATTATGGAGTTGGTACCGTATCGGACCGTCCGCCTCTGCGCCCTCGGCACTGACCAGGGGAAAACACTCGGCTATTGGGAGGCTGTGTATAGTGCCACCCGGCAGAACCAAGGGTTCCGACTGGGGCCTGTGGGCGCCGGGGATCGCGCTGCGGACCTCTCTCGGCGAATGCTCGAACGGCTAAAAAGTGGACAAGACCAACTATCCGCAACGCTTATCCGCCTGCTTGAGATAAAGGACTTTGACCAACTCAAGCACCGCGCTCGCGAGAAGGTCATTGTCGATCAGGCAAACAACCACTTCAGGGGGCTTGCCGGGCCAGCTTCCGTCCAGAAGGTGTTCGATTTGCTCCAGGAGCCGTCCGATCTTGAAATCGAGCAGCAGCAGATGAACGCCCTGGTCGCGGACGCAATGTGGAAAGCATTTAGCCGCGCTCGTGCCGTAACCGCCGACTACCTCACGGCGGCGGCGGCGGAGGATTACCTGCGCGGTGCACTGACCAAACAGTTCGGAGGAACCAGCATGGTGGATCCGCCAGACCGACCGAACCTAGTCCGGCAGACCTATGCGGTGTTGCAGGAGATGATCGCGCACCTGACACCCGATGATCGGGCGCGTCTGCGAACGATGAGCCTGTCGCAGCCGCCGCTGTCGTTCTGGATGGTGCTTGCCGCCGCGCCGGAAGAGCAGACGAACGATGATGGCTGTATCTCGGTGTGGAAGAGCATCCTCCGCGCTATGGGGCGCGTCGGTCCGGCGGGACGTGCAGTAGGCCGCATCCTAGCCGAGACGGAATTTCCTAGAGACCGTGTGTCGCGGCTGCTGTCCGCCACTGGATCGACCTTGGTCGGGCTGATCGACGAGGTGGCGCGTTGGCTGATCAGCCACGATGTGGCCAATGCCGATCTCTCGCTCCTTGCAACCCTCGGTCTTGCCGACGCGCTGGCTGATACTGCGACTCGGGAGTGGACACGCCGGCATATCGCCCTCGACTACGTGCGCGCCGTGCGTCGAGATGAAGCAAAGGCGGCTTAACCGTTTGCCGCGACCATCTGGGGAGGCCTCTATCGTGTTCATCCAGGTTCACTCGCTGCGCGACTATGCTGTGGCTTTGCCCAATCGCGGGCAGGATGGCTTGGCGAAACGCGCGCCCTACGGCGGCGTCGAGCGTCAACGAATATCGAGCCAGAGCATCAAGGCGGCGATGCGTGACGCTGACGATCTGGTGCGGACGGGCGCTGACGGAAAGCTCGTGCCTGACCAGCTTGCGGACTTGGCGCGACAACTCGGCTTGGAGACTTCCGTGCGGTCCGCGCTGATCGGCGACCGGCTTATCCATCCTGATCTGGTGAAGGCCGGCCTGCCGGAGGAAGAGGCGACCGCATGGACGGATGCCCTGATGGGCCTTTGGCGCAAGGAAGGAGCGCCGGCCGCCGACGATACTCCGCTCGTGGTTGGCCGGCAGGAGTGCCGCGCCC
>DATMND010000532.1:0-10815 GCA_035569235.1 Acetobacteraceae bacterium
CTGATGGCCGAACGCCTGCGCAACCTGGGCCGGTTCACCTTCGCCGACGTGGTGTCCTACCGGCTGTCCCAGACGCCGATCCGTGTTCTGTCGGCGGCCGGCACGCTCACCGTCGTCGCGTTCTACCTGATCGCGCAGATGGTCGGCGCCGGGCAACTTATAAAACTGCTATTCGGCCTGGACTACATGTATGCCGTCGCCATCGTCGGCATCCTGATGATGGTCTACGTCATGTTCGGCGGCATGCTCGCCACCACCTGGGTGCAGATCATCAAGGCCGGGCTGCTGCTGGGCGGGGCGAGCTTCATCGCGTTGATGGTGCTGATCGCCTTCGGTTTCAACGTCGAGGCGCTGTTCGCCAAAGCAGTAGAAGTGTCGCCGAAGCACGGCGCGATCATGCGGCCCGGCGCGCTGGTGAGCGATCCGGTCTCGGCGATTTCGCTCGGGCTGGCGCTGATGTTCGGCACCGCGGGTCTGCCGCACATACTGATGCGATTCTTCACCGTGGCCGATGCGAAGGAGGCGCGGAAGTCGGTGCTGTGGGCGACCAGCTTCATTGGCTACTTCTACTTGCTGACGTTCATCATCGGCTTCGGCGCCATCGTGCTGGTGTCCACAAATCCGGCCTATGTGGACGCCGCGGGGGCGCTGATCGGCGGCAGCAACATGGCGGCCGTTCACCTAGCCAACGCAGTCGGCGGCAGCCTGCTGCTCGGCTTCATCTCGGCGGTGGCATTCGCAACCATCCTTGCGGTGGTGGCGGGGCTCACGCTGGCCGGGGCCACCGCGGTGTCGCACGATCTCTACGCCAGCGTGTTCTGCAAGGGCCGCGCCGACGAGAGGAAGGAGCTGCGGGTATCTAAGATGGCGACATTGGCGCTCGGCATCATCGCCATCGTGCTCGGCATCCTGTTCGAGAAGCAGAACATCGCCTTCATGGTGGGCCTTGCCTTCGCGGTCGCGGCGAGCGCCAATTTTCCCCCGCTGTTCCTGTCCATGTTCTGGCGCGGACTTACCACACGCGGCGCGGTCGTGGGCAGCACGCTCGGGCTGGTCACGGCGGTGGCGCTGACCGTGCTCAGCCCGGCGATCTGGGTGAAGGTGCTCGGCTATCCCGCACCGATCTTCCCCTATGACGCGCCGGCGCTGTTCTCGATGCCGCTCGCCTTCGCCGCGTCATGGCTGGTCTCGGTCCTCGACCGCAGCAGGGCGGCACGCGACGTGGCCATGCGGTTCGACGCGCAGTACGTCCGCTCGCAGACCGGCATCGGCATGGCGGAGGCGGTGAAGCACTAGCCCCACATCGAGCGCCCTCCAGGGGTGGCAAGTTCCAACAAATGGGCGCAATTACTGCGGTAATACGAAGGGAGCAGTGTCCAACCAGCCAACTGTGACCTGCCCATGGAGTCGTTCGGTGACCAAAGCCCCGGAACTCGCGACGTGCGATAGCGAGCCCATCCACCTGCTCGGCGCAATCCAGCCGCTCGGCTTCCTGCTATCGGTACACGCTGACTGGATCGCAGCGCGGGCATCGGTGAACGTCGGCGCCTATCTGGGCGTCCCTCACGACCAGATCATCGGGCGGCCGGTCGCCGCCTGCCTGCCCGCGGATGTCCTGCACGACATCCGCGGTCGCCTGCAGCAGTCCGGAGCAGCGGCCGTCGTTGAACCCCTGTTCGACCGGCAGCTCAAGCCGGGCGGCCCGTTGTTCGCGGTCGCGGTGCATCGCTCCGGGGACGAGATCGTGCTGGAATTCGAGGAGGCCTCGGGCGAGGAATGTCCGGCGCCCACCGCCGTACGGTCGATCATCGCTCGGGTCGAGCGTCACCGCTCGCCCGCGGCGGTTTTCAGGGAAGCCGCCCGTCAGGTTCGCGCTCTGACCGGGTTCGATCGCGTGATGCTGTATCGCTTCAACGAGGACGGCCACGGCGAGGTCGTCGGCGAGTCGGTCAGGCATGGCGTCGCGTCATTCATGGGCCTGCGATATCCAGCATCGGACATTCCGTCGCAGGCACGTGCGCTCTATGTGCGCAACCTCACGCGCATCATCGCCGATGTGGACAGCGATCCGGTCGCGATAACGCCCGCGCTCTCACCGGAGGGCAGACCGCTGGATCTGTCGATGAGCATCCTGCGCAGCGTTTCCCCGATTCACATCGAGTATCTGCGCAACATGGATGTGCGGTCATCGATGTCCATCTCGATTCTGCAAGGCGAACGTCTTTGGGGTTTGATCGCCTGCCACCACAGCGCACCGAAGCATGTCGATCTTCAGATGCGCCTGACGGCCGAATTGTTCGGCCAGATGTTTTCGTATTTGCTGGAGGTGCGCCAGCGCGTCAGCGAAGCGATCTACGACACGCGCAGCCAGGAAATCCACAATCGGATCGCGTCCGCCTTCGCCGATCCGGGTCCCAGCCTGAAGCGCATTCCCGAGTTTCTTGCTGACATCACTGATTATATCCAATCCGACGGCATCGGCACCTATCATGCGGGCGAGGTCGAACTGGTCGGGCTGGCCCCGACGCACGACGAGTTTCTGCGGCTTGTGCGATTTCTGAATCAGACGTCGTCGGGCCGCGTTTTTGCCACCAACGAACTGAGCGCGGTCTTTCCGCCGGCTGCGGACTACATCATGCGGGCGGCCGGCATTCTGGCCATCCCGATCTCTCGCACGCCGCGCGATTATCTGGTCTTCTTCCGGCGCGAGAGTGTGCAGACGCTAACATGGGCCGGCGAACCGTCAAAACAGGAAACGCGCAGTGCGGACAATGTCCGCCTGACGCCGCGCAAGAGCTTCGACGCCTGGCGAGAGATCGTCCAGGGCAAATGCGAACCATGGACAAAACAGGAGCTTCGCGCTGCCGAGTCGTTGCGGCTGACGCTGATCGAAGTGGTGCTGCGCATGTCGGAGACGGCGAAGGCGGACAGTCTGGACGGCCGGCATCGCCAGGAACTCCTTATCGCCGAACTGAATCACAGGGTACGCAATCTCCTCGGTCTGGTTCGGGGGCTGATCATTCAGGTCGCGGCCACGGCCAGCGACGTGCCGGCGATGGTCGAAGGGCTGGATGGCCGTATTTTATCCATGGCCAGGGCATATGACCTGTTGACCTTGAACCAGTGGACATCCGGTTCGTTGCACGGATTGCTGCATGCGGAAGCGGCCGCCTATGGCGAACTGGGCGGCCGACTCGTGCTGGTCGGCCCGGACGTGGTGCTGCAGCCGAAAGCTTTCTCGGCGATGGCTCTGGTTATTCACGAACTTACAACCAATGCGCGCAAATATAGCGCCCTCAAGGCTGCGGGCGGCCAGGTCACTGTCGAGACCGGCGTTGACGATACGGGCGACGTCACCATGGCGTGGCGCGAGACGGGTGGTCCTCCCGTATTACCGCCAACACGCCGAGGCTTCGGCTCCACGATTCTGGAGCAGGCGATTCCGTTCGAGGTCAACGGACTTAGTACGCCCAGGTATCTTCCGGCCGGTTTCTGCATCGATGTGGTCTTGCCGGCAGCGGTGGCTGCCATCGCACCGGCGGATGCACAGCCTGTTCAAGCGTATGCCGATGCCACGGCTCAAACCGGCGATCCGCTCGAGGGATTGGACAAAGCCGGGCTCACCAGCCTGCTCAGCACGTCCCTCGTCGTCGAGGACAACCTGTTCATCGCCATCGACGCCGAGGATCTGCTGCGCAAACTTGGAGCGGGAACGGTGCTGGTTGCCAGATCAGTAGTGGACGCGCTGGCCATACTGGGCGAACGAAGCATCAGCTTCGCCTTGCTGGACGTGAACCTGGGTTCGGAGACCAGCCTGCCTGTCGCCCGGGCGCTGCAAGTCATGCAGGTGCCGATAGCGTTCAGCACCGGCTACGGCGAGGCGATCGCCATGCCCGAAACAATGGCGGGCGTGCCGGTCATTTCAAAACCCTACCATCAGGCGGCGATCGTCAGCGTCCTCATGCAACTGGTTGCAGAACGTGGGACCGCCCCTGCTTCCGCCCCACCGACGAGGCGAGTCACTGGTTAAGGGCACGCAGTTTTATACCAGCTGACCTCCTTCACCGTCGTGGCCATTGGTACTACTCCTGCTCAGCCAAGTCGTACCGCTTCAGGCGATAGACTATCGTCGAGACTGCCCAGCACCCGAGGAAAATGCCGATGACGGCAAACCCGAAGCTTCCGAGCCTGTCGTTCAGATTCCCGATCGTGTCCCAAAGCGGCCCGGTCAGCGCGTATTGGCTGCCGATCAGCCCGAGCGCCTCGATGCCGCCGATCAGAACGGCGATCAGTACCGAGGCAGCTGTCATGGTGAGGTTGTACCAAAGCTTGCGCAGCGGATTGACGAAGGCCCAGCCGTAGGCACCGACCATCAAGACGCTGTCAGTCGTGTCCACCAACACCATGCCCGCCGTGAACAGGGCGGGAAACGCCATTGCCTGCCAAGGCGACATGCCCTGTGCCGCCTGTGTTGCGGAGATGCCAAGCAGACCCACTTCGGTCGCCGTATCGAAGCCGAGGCCGAAGAGAAAGCCGAGCGGATACATGTGCCAGGTCTTTGAGATTGCCCGAAACAGCGGGCGAAACAGCCGAGCCAGTATGCCTCGGCCCGCCAGCAGAAGGTTGAGCGCGTCTTCGTCCAGATCTCCGCCGCTGCGCACTTTGCGAAAGCTGCGCCAGACGCCGCGCAAGATTGCGAGGTTTGCGACCGCGATGGCCAGCAGGAAGGCGGCCGACACTAAAGTGCCAATCTGACCACCGACCTCCTTGACGGCATCCAGCCGGTCCTGCACGGCCGAAGTCGCGACGACAATGGCGAGCGATGCCAGTATGACGATGGTCGAGTGGCCGAGCGAAAACCACAGACCCGCCGTCAGCGGACGTTTTCCCTCCTGCATCAGCTTGCGGACCACGTTATCGATGGCCGCGATGTGATCCGCATCGACTGCGTGACGCAGCCCGAACACCCACGCGAGCAAAGCCGTGCCGAGCAGCGTCGGGCGGTCGTGAAACGCCGCCCAGGCCCAGGTCCACGCCGAAATATTGGCCGAGATCAGCGCGCCATAGAGCATCGCCCCGGTCAGCCTAGGTCGGTGCAAAAGTCGGCTGGCCGGCAAGCTCACGCCGCAGCCACTGGTACCACGGCTCCATGCCCTGGCCGGTTTCCGCCGATACCTGCAACACATGAATGTCGGGATTGACCTCGCGGGCGCGTGCGATGCATCGATCGACGTCGAAACGGACGTGTGGCAACAGATCGATCTTGTTGATCAGCATCAGCCGGCAGGCGCGGAACATGTGCGGATACTTGGTCGGCTTGTCATCGCCCTCGGTCACCGAAATCACCACCACCTTGGCCCGTTCACCGAGATCGAACAACGCCGGACAGATCAGATTGCCAACATTCTCGATCAGCACCAGCGAACCCGAGCGCGGATTGAGTTGCTGCATGCTGCGCGCCAGCATGTCGGCCTCGAGATGGCAACCAGCGCCGGTGTTGACCTGGATCACCGCGCAGCCGGTGGCGCGGATACGTTCGGCGTCGTTGGTGCCGGCCTGATCACCTTCCACCACGTAGATGTTCATCTCATTTTTCAACGCGTGGATGGTGCGTTCCAACAGGCTGGTCTTGCCGGAACCCGGAGAACTCATCAGGTTCAGCGCCAGTACCTCACGCCCCTCGAACCAGCCGCGGTTGCGCTCCGCCAGGACCTTGTTTTTGGCCAGAATGTCCTGCTCCAGGGCGATGGTGCGGCCGTGCATGGCCGCATGCAGCACCGCATGCGGGTCTTCGGCCGGCGCGTGCGTATGCGTGTGGCCGTGATCATGGTCGTGTTCGTGCGCGTGTCCGTGCTCGTGGTCGTGGTCATGTGTGTGGGCGTGGGCGCCTGGCACCGTGTAGGTAGCAGCCTGCGTTTCCGAGCAGCCGCATATCGTGCACATCACGCGAGCTCCATTTCCCTGATCTTCAGTTCCTCGCCGGCAATCACGCGCAGATTGGCGCTGCCGCAGCGACAGCGGCCGAACAACTGTGTCATCGCCACTTCGCCGTTGCAGTCACGACAAAGCGCTCGGCCCGGAGTTTCGATTATCTCCAGGATCGCACCCTCGACCACGGTGCCTTTGGCGCAGATGTCGAAACAGAAGCGCACCGCGTCGGGCAACACCGCGGACAACTGTCCGATCTCCAGCCGCACGCACGTCACGCGCTCCGTGCCGGCACGTTCGGCGCAGATCGCCACGATCCCGTGTGTGATGCTGAGTTCATGCATCGCGGGCGGTCGCTAGCAAATCCGTGGCAGTTGTTCGCCGACCAGCATGTCGACGATGCGTTCGCCGCCGAAGCCGGTCTGCAGCACCACCATTCCGGCCGGGCGTTCGGTCACCTCGCCGATCGCCACCGCGCCGCTGCCGGCCGGATGCGCGCGCATCGCCGTCAGAACCCTGTCGGCATCGGCTGCCGCGACGACCGCGACCAGCTTGCCCTCGTTCGCCAGATACAGTGGATCGAGGCCCAGAATCTCGCAGGCCCCTTTGACTTCCTCGCGCAGCGGCAATGCGTTCTCACGGATGCGGATGCCGACGTTGGACGCCTGCGCAAACTCGTTCAACACCGTCGCAACGCCACCGCGCGTTGCGTCGCGGAGGCAGTGGATCGCCGGGCAGGCCGCCAGCATCGCCGCGACCAGTCCGTCCAGCGGCTGGCAGTCACTGGCCACGTCGGCTTCCAGTGCAAGCTGATTGCGCGCGATCAGGATCGCCGTGCCATGGTCGCCGAGCACGCCGTTGACGATTATGACGTCTCCAGGACGCGCCTGGCTCGCCGAGATCGTCACACCGCTCGGCACGACACCGATCCCGGCTGTGTTGACGAACAATTTGTCGGCAGCGCCGCGCTCGACGACCTTCGTGTCGCCGGTCACGATGGCAACGCCGGCCTGGTCGGCGACCTGTTTCATGCTGGCGACCACGCGGCGCAGGATGTCGACGTCGAGCCCTTCTTCCAACACGACGCTGCATGACAGAAACAGCGGGCGCGCGCCGCTCATCGCCAGATCGTTGACCGTGCCCGCCACTGCGAGCGTTCCGATGTCGCCGCCGGGAAAGAACAGCGGATCGACCACAAAGGTGTCGGTGGTGAACGCGAGGCGGTCACCGTGCCGCGCCAGGTCCGCCAGGGATATTTGTGCCTGATCCTCCAGTGCGTTCAGCGAGGGATTGTCAAATGCGGCGACGAACACATCCTCGATCAGGGCGCGCATCGCCCTGCCGCCGCTGCCATGCGACATATTGATGCGCGCATCGTTCAACCTGCCGGCCCAGTGCGGGGCGGCGTGCGCCAAAACGTTCATGCGTCCACATCCACATCGGCCAACGGTTCTGCGGCGTTGATCCGGCCGTAGTTGTAGTATGCTGCGCAGGCACCTTCGCTGGAAACCATCAACGAGCCGAGCGGCGTTTCCGGCGTGCAGGCGGCGCCGAATACCTTGCATTGACGCGGCTTGATCACGCCTTTCAGCACCTCACCGCATTGGCACGCCTTGGGGTCCGCGATTCTGATATTGGGCACGCCAAACTTTCGTTCCGCATCGTACTCGGCATAGTTTTCGCGCAGCCGTACGCCGGAGTGATCGATCGAACCTAAACCGCGCCACTCGAAGAATTCCCGAAGTTCGTAGACTTCGTTGATTGCGGCCAATGCGCGCGGGTTGCCTCCCGCAGGGACGACACGGCCGTATTGGTTTTCCACCTCGCAGCGGCCCTCGGCGATCTGCTTCAGCACCATCCAAAGCGCGTGGAGTACATCCAGTGGCTCGAACCCCGCGATGGTGATCGGCTTGTGGTAGTGCCGCGCGACGAATTCGTAAATCGTCGTGCCGATGACCATGCTGACATGGCCCGGACCGAGAAACCCGTCCAGGCGCAGATCGGGCGAGTCCAAAATGGCTTTGATCGTCGGCACGATCGTGATGTGGTTGCAAAATAGCGAGAAATTTCGGATGCCCTGCCTGCGCGCCTCGATAACGGTCAGTGCGGTGCTCGGCATCGTGGTTTCGAACCCCAGTCCGAAGAAGATCACTTCGCGCTCGGGGTGCTTCCTTGCGATCGTCAGAGCGTCGAGCGGTGAATAGACCATGCGCACATCGGCACCGTCCGCCTTCGCCTTCAGCAGGCTCTTGCGCGAACCGGGCACACGCATCGCGTCGCCAAACGTGCTGAAGATCACATCGGGGCGTTCGGCTAGCGCCACGCAGTCGTCCACGCGGCCCATCGGCAGGACGCAGACCGGACAGCCCGGCCCGTGAACGAATTCCAGTTCGTCGGGCAGCATCTGTTGAATGCCGTAGCGGAATATTGAGTGCGTGTGGCCGCCGCACACCTCCATGATCTGGAGCGGTTGCGTCCGCGTCTGGCTGATCGTGGCGGTGAGCCCGCGGATCTCGCCAAGCAGCGCCTGCGCCTTTACCGGGTCGCGGAACTCGTCGATATACTTCATGACACCGCCTCGCTGGTCAGCCCGCCGCGATCCTCGGCCAGCAGCGTATGCACCAGGTCCCAAAGGATGTGGTAGATCGCCACGTGCGTCTCCTGGATCCGGTGGATGCTGTCGGTTCCCACTACAAGGCAATGATCGACGTTGTGGCCACACGCCATCTTGCCGCCGTCGTTGCCGGTAAAGCCGATCGTCACGACGCCGAGTTCCCTTGCCTTGGCAAACGCCGCCAGCAAGTTCTCAGAATTGCCGCTGGTGGAGAAGCCAACCAGTCCGTCGCCAGGGTGGGCCTGCGCGATCAGCTGACGGACGAAAATGTGGCTGAAGCCGACATCGTTCCCGACCGCCGTCAGCATCGCGATATCGGCGGTGAGGTTGATCGCGGTCAGCGCGGGACGGCCGGCGGTAACAGGATGCAGGAATTCCACCGCGAAATGGGCGGCATCGCAACTCGATCCGCCATTGCCCATGCTGAACAGCCGGCCGCGTTTGCGATAAACCGCGGCGATCGCCTCCGCTGCCGAGACTACGGCCGGGCCGTTCGCAGCGAAGAAGCGTTCCTTAGCCTCAATGCTGTCACGCGCCTTCCGGCGGACCGACTCGAGCAACGCGCCGCGCAGCTTGCCCGCATCCTGTTTGTCGCCATGCAGGAACGGGTACAGTTTTTGAAGCGGGCGATCTTTGGTCATGGCGCAGTGTCCATCAGGGCGGTGCCAATGCCCGCGCGGCGGCGATCACCGCCTGGCCGAGTGCAAGCCCGCCGTCATTGGCAGGCACCAGCGCGTGGGACAGGACGCGCAAGCCCAGCGCTTCCAACCGGCCGATCAGCTGTTCGAGCAGAACGCGGTTCTGCAATACACCACCGGACAACGCGACGGTCGAGACCGGCTCCCCGTTGGGATGACGCTGTCGCAGCCTGTCGATCATGCGCGTGACCACAATTGCGAGCCCCTTGTGGAATCGCGCGGCGATCACCGGCGCAGGCGTGTCGTCGATCAGATCATCCAGCAGCGCCTGCCACATCGGCCGCGGTTCTACATAGGGCAGATTGCTCGACGGCAGCCGCGCGATCGCGAACGGGTAAGCGAGACTTTCGTCCTCGTCCACGAGCATACGAGCATCCACCAACGCCTCGAACTCCACGGCCGCCTGGCCTTCATAGTCCGCGCGCTCGCGACATATGCCGACTGCCGCTGCCGCGGCATCGAACAGGCGGCCGCATGAACTGGCCAGCGGACTGTTGACGCCGCGGGCGATCATGCCGTCGAGCACCACACGTGGCTTCGCCTGCAGGAACCGGTGCAATGGCGTCTCGGCATACTCCTTGGCAAAGCGCGCCCAGCCTATCCCGGCCACCAGATGCGCGTAAGAGTTGCGCCAGGGTTCGCGGATCGCTTGGCCGCCGCCTGGCATGGCAACCGGTTTGAAGGTCGCCAGTCTTTGGCAATCGCGGTAATCGGCCAACAGGAATTCGCCGCCCCATAGCGTGCCGTCGAGGCCATAGCCAAGCCCGTCCAGCGCGACCCCGATCACCGGACCGGCATCCGGCGCGACGCCGTTTTCCGCCAGGCACGCGGCGATATGGGCGTGATGGTGCTGGACCTCGACAACGCCCAACTGCTGGCGCCCCGCAAGGTCGTGCCCCAGTTTGGTGGACAGGTATTCCGGATGGCAATCGACAGCGACGATCGCCGGCTCGTGTTCGAACAGTGTCTGATACTCGTCGATCGACCGCGTGTATTCGGCGAAGGTCTTGGCGTGCTCCAGATCGCCCATGTGGTGCGACAGGATGGCCTGGCCGCCGCGCAGCAGACAGAACGCACCCTTCAGCTCACCACCCATCGCCAGCACCGGGGGCGCATCGGCGAATCCGTCGGGCAGGGTCAAAGGGGCCGGGGCGTAGCCGCGCGCGCGGCGTATGATGCGCGGCTTGTCGCCGATGATCCGAACGATGGAATCATCGACCCGACGGGCGATATCGCGATCGTGCAACAGGAAGTAATCGGCGATGCCTCCCAGCGTCCGGCGCGCTTCCTCGTTGTCGATGCATTGCGGCTCGTCGGACAGATTGCCGCTGGTCAGCACGATGGGCCGGTCGATCCGCTGCAACATCAGATGGTGCAGCGGTGTGTTCGGCAGCATGACACCAAACGTGCAGACACCCGGCGCAACATTCTCGGCAACAATGCCACCGAAGGCGCGCACTCCTGTGATTACAATCGGCGCGGCGGCGCTGTTCAGGACCGCCGCCTCCGGTTCAGTGATCCCGCAGCAGGCCCGGGCGACTTCGAGATCGCGCACCATCATGGCGAGCGGCTTGC
>DATMND010000533.1:0-3846 GCA_035569235.1 Acetobacteraceae bacterium
TCGCCATGGCCGAGGCAAAATTGGTTTTGCCGTCCGGTGAGGCTCCACCGGCCAAACCCCGCTACGTCGTTGCTGCCCACCGCCGCCGCAACATCTGACTCTATATTACCCCGAACCACCCACAGTTTTCGCCGGGGAACCGAACTTTTCATACTGCTGATGGCGCCCGCCGAACTCGCTGCCGATCAGGTCCCACGCAAGCTTCAACAGAGCGACCCGCCGCTTCGATGGGTAGCCGGGTGACGCTACATACCGTTCGAGCTCGCGCGCGGTCTCGGGATTGTCGTAGTCCATTCGCGACGAGGGCAGCATGATCATTGCGCCACCGCTCAGGTCGCGCGCCAGATCGATCAGCCTGGGATTGAGGCTGGATTGCAGTGCCATGATGGAATAGAGCGCGACCCTGGACGGCCATACCACGCCATCCTCGACCGTCGCGCGGATCTCCTGTGCCTCGACCATCATGTCGACGATCGACGCCAGCGCCGCCATCTCACCGAGCTGTGCCTGGCTTGCCGGAAGTGAATCGACACCGGTGATTTCGCAGTGGTGCTTCATGACCCCGAGCAGGAACCGCAACTTCGTCGCATAGCGGATCTGCGCCTGGTAGTTGCCGTAGATGTGAGACGGCGTCTTCCTCCATTGATCGCGGCAAAGCTCGACATTTCGATAGATGAACACGCGCTCCCACGGGACGAAGACATTATCGAGCGTGATGAGGGCATCCGTTTCGTCGAACCGGCTCGACAGCGGATAGTCGAATGCGCTGACGGCGTTCGTCGCATAGGACCGCCGCGCATAGATCTTCATGCCGGGCGCGTTGATCGGTATCGCCACGCTGATCGCATGGTTCTCGTCACCGGGAACCTGCGGGTGAATGCAGCTGAGGAACAGGTAATCGGAGAACGGCGCGCCGGTCGCGAGCTGCTGTGCACCCTTCAGGACAATGCCCCCGTCGCGCTCGCCGACCACACCGGCACACAGCGTCGGGTCTGCCTGCGCATGCGATGGCTTGCTGCGGTCGATCTGCGGCGGTGCGAGGGCATACGAGATGTAGAGATGGTTGTCGCGAGCGTTCTCGTAGAACGCCATCAGGTTGTCGGCATAACGCTGCCCGGCCGTCGCGAAGAATGCCGGATTAGCGGCAAAACCTGCGAAGAATCCGGCGACATGATCTGGCGTGCGCCCCATCAGGCCGAAGGTGTGCTCGCTCCAACGCTGGATCATGCGACGCCGCGGACGAAGGTCCTCCGGCCGCTGCGGGACATGGTAGCACCAGAGCACAGGCTTGCCGGTCCTGGGCGACTTGTAGGTCATCAGCTCGCGATTGGCGGGATCGGCGGCAATGTCCCAGAGATCGGCTATCGATTGAGCGGCGCCGCGAAAGGCCGGGTGGGACGTTACATCCCTGACCACTTCGCCGTCGTAGATGACCTGACGCCCATCGTCACGGATTGCCGATAGGTACTCCGCGCCAGTACGCAGGCCCGTAGGGGAGTGCGATGTATCCTGCGCCGCTTGCGCTGGCTCCGATGTCATCGCACCCCCTGTCGACCAGACCGTCAGTTCGTCAAATTATAAAACTTCGCCGCATTCTCGCAGGTGATCTTGTGGATGTCCTCGGCCGACAGGCCCTGGAACTGCTCCTCGATGTACTTTGTCGACTCCGGCCAGATGCCGTCGGTGTGCGGGTAGTCCGACCCCCACATCAGCGTATCCACCGTCATCAGGTTGTTCACGTTCAGCAGCTTCGGCCCGATCGGATCGAACTGGAACGTCGCCTTGCACTGGCGCTGCCAGTACTCACTCGGCTTCAGCTTCATCAGATCGCGGAACCGGTCCTCGAACTCGAAGTCCATGCGATCCAGCGCATACGGTATCCAACCGATGCCGCTCTCGCCGAACGACACGCGCAGGCGCGGATAACGCTCGAACACGCCGGCGCCCATCATCGCCGCGAGGATGTGGATCAGCCCCATCTGGAACGCCGACACGCCGGTGAACATCGCGGCCCGCCGCACCTGGCCGGACGCCATCTCGCGGGCGCGCGGCGGCGTGGTCGGGAACGTATGGAAATGCAGCGGAAGCTGCACGTCGCTGACAGCCTGCCACAGCGGCTCCCAGCACGGATGCCACATCGGCTCCATGTCCCACGAGCACGACAGTTCCAGTCCTTTCAGGCCCATCTTGGCGCAGCGATGGATCTCCTGCACCGCCCAATCGATGTCGCCGTAGGGCAGGCACGCCAGCCCGATATGGCGATCCGGATAGTGGCTGCAGAAATCCTTCAGCCAGTCGTTGTATATTCTGAACATCTCCGCCGCCGCCTCATGGTCCTTCAGCTTTGAGGCGGAACCGAGAATGCCGAAGATCACCTCGGCATCGACGCCGTCGCGCTCCATGTCCTTCTTGCGCAGATGCGGATCGCTGACGCGGCGGATGTCCTTCTGGCCGTCCGCGAACAGGCCGGTCTCGGCCATAATGTCCACCCGGCGATTCTGTCCTGGCACCAGCTTGGCGCCCGACGGTCCCACACCGTTCTTCAGGCCGAACGTGGCACCGGACTTGGTGACCCATTGCGGTCCGTCCGGCCCATCAGCGACATACGGCATGCGATCGCGCAGTTCCCTCGATGCCTCCGAGGTGAACAGGTCCGGCGGCATCCACGGCATGTCCAGATGGCAATCGGCAGAGATACGTTTGTATTGCATCGGTTCCCTCCTGCGGTGTTGCAAGCTGTTGCGACCAAGCCTACGCCCAGGACCGCGCGGCGGCCAAGAGGTTGCCCCGGCGAGCGGGACCGGCTACCCGGAACGATCATGGACAACAAACTCGCCGAGATCCTGACCGGTTGGCGCCGTCATCTGCACGCGCATCCCGAACTGACGCTGCACGAACAGGGGACCGCCGCCTTCGTCTGCGCCAGACTGCAAGAACTGGGCGTGCCGTTCGTCGCCGGCGTGGGCGGCCATGGCGTCGTGGCGACGATCAGCCGCGGCCAGTCCAATCGCAGCGTCGGACTGCGTGCCGACATGGATGCCCTGCCGATCACCGAGACGACCGGCCTGCCCTATGCCTCCGGCAATCCGGGCGTGATGCATGCCTGCGGCCATGACGGGCACACCACGTCTTTGCTCGGCGCGGCCGCGTTGCTGCGACAGGACACCTCGTGGACCGGCACCGTGCATCTGGTGTTCCAGCCCGCCGAGGAGGGCGGCGGCGGCGCGAAGAGCATGATCGCCGACGGTTTGTTCGAGCGGTTCCCGATGGAGCGGGTCTTCGGCTACCACAACTGGCCCGGCCTGGATGCGGGCACGGTCGCGGTGCACGACGCAGCTGTGATGGCATCCGGCGCGCGGATCAAGTTCCGCCTGAAGGGCGTGTCCGGCCACGCCGCCCTGCCGCATCTGACGCGCGATCCGGTTGTGGCCTCGGCGCACCTGCTGCTTGCGTTGCAGACGATCGTGTCGCGCAACGTCGATCCGCTGGATTCCGTGGTAATCTCGGTCGCCACGATGGAGGCGGGTACCGCGGCAAATCAAATCTCCGGCGAGGCCGTCATGCGCGGCACCATGCGCACGCTGCGCAATCAGACATACGACGAGGTGGAGGCAGCTATCCGGCGTGTCTGCGCCGGCGTTGCACTGAGCTGTGACGTGCAGATCGAGGTTGCGTTCCGCCGGGGCAATCCGGTGACCGTGAATTCGCCAACAGAACGCGATCTGGCGGCCGATGCTGTGGTGGCGGCAGGTCTGCCGCTGCGGCGCGACATGGCGCCCGCGATGACCGGCGAGGACTTCGCCTGGTACCTGGAGCACCGTCCCGGCGCATTCGTCTGGATCGGCA
>DATMND010000534.1:0-15333 GCA_035569235.1 Acetobacteraceae bacterium
TTCGCGGATGCGCTGCCGAACCGGCTGAAGCACTCGAAGCTCGCCGCCTTCTGGCACTCCGAGGTCGGGAGACTGAACCAGATCATCCATGTCTGGCCTTATGACAGTTTCGAACATCGCGCCGCCGTGCGCGCCGCCGCGTCGAAGGAGCCCGGCTGGCCGCCACCGAACAGCGAGTTCATCACCAACATGCAGAACGAGGTGTTCCACCCGGCGCCGTTCTCGCCACCGCTGGAGCCGCGGGCGATCGGTCCGCTGTTCGAGATCCGCCAATACACGTTGATCCCTGGTGCGATCCCCGGCCTGATCGAACGCTGGTCGGAGAAGATCGAGGGCCGGCAGAAATTCTCGCCGCTGGTCGCCGGCATGTACTCGGAGTTCGGCGCGCTGAACAAATGGGTGCACATATGGGCCTACAAGGACGCCAACGAGCGCACCACCGCGCGTGCGGCGGCATCGGCAACAGGCCAATGGCCGGCACGCAATCCGCCGGGCGTGGTGGTGAAGCAAGAGAACGCGTTCGTGATGCCGGCTGCGTTCTCGCCGATCCGGTAGCGCATATGCGGTATCTTCTGGGCATCGCCGGGGCCGGGCTGGCGGGCGCGATCGCGCTGCCGGCCCACGCGCAGCTTCTCACGCATCGCGACCTCTCCTTTCCGATGGCGCTGACGATCGCGGAGGAGGCGATCAAGAGCTGCGGCTCGCATGGCTATGCCGTGTCGGCCGTGGTGGTGGATCGTGCCGGCGACGTGATCGTGGAGATGCGCGCCGACAATGCCGGGCCGCACACGATGGAGAACGCGCGTCGCAAGGCTTACACCGCGCGCACGTTCCGGATGTCAACCACGGTCTATGCGAAACGCTACGCCGACAACGATCCGGTGGTGCACCAGCAGGTCACCCTGCCGAACGTGATTGCGATTCCGGGCGGGCTGCCGGTGAAGGTCGGGGATGATGTGATTGGAGGGGTCGGAGTGTCGGGCTCGCCAGGGGTCGACGAACCCTGCGTCCAGGCCGGGCTCGACAAGGTGGCCGATCAGTTGAAGTGACGGTCTCGGGAAGGGTGCTCACCCTTCCCACGACCCCTTCTCGACATGCATACCGTGCGCGCCCTTGTAGGCCGCCACGTCGGGCGATTTCCATCCGTGCAGCAGGCTCCGATCCAACGCGTAGACCTCGACGCCGAGCGGCCGGCACACATCGATCGGGTCGCGTGCATCCGGTCCCCACAGCGGCACCGACAAATCGCCGCCCGGACACGCCGAGATGGCGCACAGCAGATCGATCTCAGCGAAGAACTCCAGATGGTCGCCTGGCGTGGCCGGACACGCACGCATGAAATACCGGTCGTCGGAATTCAGCCCGGTGACCTGGAACACGTTCAGCACATCGTGCACGTCGAACTCGGTCAGGCCGAAGGGCGCGACGGCCCGCACCAGGTTGGAGTGGCAGTGGAAATTGAAATCCTCGCCCGTCAGCAGCCGGTTTACATATGGATCGCAGCGCGTGCCAAGCAGGTCGTGCACGCGGCCGCCGAATTCGTCCACGCCGTAGCCGGCCAGGCTGTCATCGGTAATTGTCACCAGTGGCCGCAGATACGGCAGGTTGGACCACAGGCGGTCGAACGTGCTGACATGCGAGGCCTGAAGCTGCCGCGAGCGCGACGCCCACATGCGCTCCCGCGGATTGTGCCAGTTCCAGATGTTCAGATCGCCGACCTGCGGGCCATCGATGGTGACGATGCGGAACACATGCCCCGCCGGCACGCGCCATGCGCGCCCGGAGCGGATCGACACCACCAGTTGCTCGATCAGCCTGCGCGATCCAAGCTCCTGCGCAATCCGTCGATAGAACGCCTTGTCGACATCCAGCGGCGAGCCTTTGCTCGCCTGATAGGCCGGAGCGATATTCGGCATGGCTTTGCTCCTGATTCAACTCAGCGCCGGCTTTACCTCCGTCGCGAACAGATCGAGCGAGCGCCTGGCTTCCTC
Source organism: Acetobacteraceae bacterium (assembly GCA_035569235.1). Classification (GTDB taxonomy): domain Bacteria; phylum Pseudomonadota; class Alphaproteobacteria; order Acetobacterales; family Acetobacteraceae; genus JAMXLO01. Next base: position 1,992 of record DATMND010000534.1, read on the forward strand.
GGTCGTCAGGTCACCCCACTGGAACGCGCCGCACAAGTAGTTGTGCCGCGGTCCGACCGCTGCCACGAATCGTCGCAGCTTGTCGCGCACGCTTGAAACAGAGCCGGCCAATACCTGCCCGGCCTCGATCATCGCATCGAAATTGGTCCCTCCCGGCTGCGGCAACGCGGCGTTCTTCGGCACGCCGCCCGCGATCCGCACTTCGGTCGCGTGGAAGTGCTCCGCATAGGCGCGGTATGCGCGGCGCGCGAGTGCCAGCGCTTCGGCGTCGCTATCGGCAACGACGATGTGGCGCGTGGACCCGACCATCGGGTCTTCGCCGAGGAACCGAGGATCCTGCCGCGTTCGCCCGTCCTGCCAGATTTTCCAGTATTCCTCGACCGCTTCGCGCGAGCCTCTGCCGAGGGCGTTCATTCCCTGCTCGGCCGCATGCTGCAGGTTCCCCGCGTACCAAAAGCGCGGATAGGGCTTCTGCACCATTTCGAAGTGCACCGGCGCGTCGTCGTAGTGGAACCGCTCACCGTGATGGGTGATCCGCCCGGTCTGCAGACCCTGGAGCAGGACCGTCAGCACTTCGTCATATGCCGCGCGCGTCTGCTGAACGTCGCTGCCGAACCACTCGTGCTCCACGTCGCGAATGCCGCGTCCCACCCCAGGCATGAACCGGCCATGCGAAAGCTGGTCGATCATGCAGAATTCCTGGATCAGCCGCGTCGGATGATATAGCGGCAGGCACAGCACCATCGTACCCAGCCGGATCTTCGATGTCCGCTGCGCAACCGCGGCAAGAAATACGATCGGCGACGGCGCCATGTCGAGGGTGGTAAAATGATGCTCGGCAATATGATAACCGTAGAACCCGAGTTCCTCGGCATGCCGGATCAAGCCGATACGCTCATCGTATTGCTGCCACAGCGGCATGTCGGCGCGCTGCTCGAAATGATCCCACCAGCCGAATTGCAGCGTCATGATCTTCCCCTCTCGTCAGCCCACGTCGATGTCCAGCCATCCGTGCGGCGTGATCGTCGCACGGTTGCCGGGGCGCAGCAGTACCGTGGTCATGGCAGATTCGACAATTGCAGGACCGGTGATCGCCTGGCCCGGCGCCAGACCATCGAACTCGAACACCGGCACGCTGGTCCAACCGCGGAGCCAGATGCTGCGTTCACCGCGTGGCGGTGCATCGGGCTGCGGCGGCAGCATCGGCTCCTCTGGTACACCGGGCAACACACCGATGACAGCGGCGCGCGCATTCACCAGCACCGCACCCTGTTCGCGCAAGGCGTAGGTGTAGAGTTCCTCGTGCCGGTTGTGGAACCGTTCGACGATCTGCGGCAGAGGATCGGCGACGCTCCAGTCGATGTCGTCGAGCGGCACGTTGATCTCGAAGATCTGCTCGCCATAGCGCATTTCCACCGAGCGCTGCACGCGCACCGGACCATCGAACGATGCCCGCAGACGCGCGAAACCCTCCTGCTCCATCTCGGCGAACAAACGTTTGATGCCGGCACCGTCCAGCCGCGCCGTGTCACCGATATGCGTCCGCGACACTTCGAAGCGCAGATCGGTTGCCAGCATCCCCCAGGCCGACAGCACCGCCGCGACGCGCGGCACGATAACCCGCGTCAGGTAAAGTTGCCGCGCAACATCGGTCACATGCAGCCCGGCGGCCCCGCCGAACGACAGCAACGCGAAGCGACGCGGATCGACGCCACGCCGCACCGAGACCAGACGAATGCCCTCTGCCATGTTGGTGTTGACCACGCGATGCACGCCTTCTGCCGCGGCGATGCGATCCACCTTTAGCGCGCTCGCGAGCCGATCCAGCGCCTGCTCCGCCGCGCCCACATCAAGCGTGCTCGCGCCGCCGAGGAAATGGCCCGGATCGAGATAGCCTAGCACAAGGTTTGCATCCGTTACGGTCGGTTCGCGACCGCCGCGCCCGTAGCACGCCGGTCCCGGCACTGCCCCCGCGCTCTCCGGACCGACGTGCAGGATGCCGCCAGCATCAACGCGACCGATCGATCCGCCGCCGGCGCCGAGGCTTACAATGTCGAGACTGTTCAACGCCAAACGGTGGCCGCCGATGCCGCGTCCACTCACCAGCGCGGGCTCGCCGCCGACGATCAGGCAGATGTCCGTGCTGGTGCCGCCCATGTCGAACGGGATCAGGTTGTCGCTGTCGAGCAACTGTGTCGCATAGCGGCTGCCCGCAACGCCGCCGGCGGGACCCGACAGCACACCGCCTGCTGCCATGCGCGCCGCTTCGTCAATCGGCGCCACGCCGCCATGCGACTGGATGATCAGGATCGGCCCGCGATAGCCAGCCTCGACAAGCCGCTGTTCCAGCCTGCGAAGATAGCGCGACAGTGCTGGTCCGACATAGGCGTTCACCACCGTCGTCGAGACGCGGTCGAACTCCTTGATCTGGGGGAACACGTCGGACGACAGCGACACGTACTGATCCGGCATTGCATCGGCCAGCGCCTCGGCGGTTTCGCGCTCATGGCGCGGATCGCGGTAGGCATGCAGATAGCACACCGCCACCGCCTCGACTCCGGCACGCTTCAGTTCGGTGATCGCGGCATTGAGCGAGACGCGGTCGAGCGGGGTCTCGATGCGGCCATCGGCACGCATGCGCTCCGTCACACCGAAGCGCAGCGCACGCGGCACAAGTTGCTCCGGCGGCGGCATGCGCAAGTTGTAGCGATCGTCCTTCAGGCCCTCGCGCATTTCGATGACGTCGCGATGGCCTTCGGTGGTCAGCAGCCCGACCTTGGCACCCTTGTGCTCAAGCAGAGCATTGGTGGCAACGGTGGTGCCGTGCACGATTCGCTCGGTCTCGCCCAACAGTCGGCCGCGCGGCAGTTGCAGGATGTCCGCCAACCGATCGAGGCCGGCCATCACGCCGATCGAGGGATCCTCAGGCGTCGATGCGACTTTTACCAACGTCGAGTGGCCGACGTCGTCCACCGCGACAAGGTCGGTGAATGTGCCGCCGACATCGATCCCGATCTTCAGCATGAATCAGCCTTGCTGCCGTCATGGCGGGCGCCGGCCCGCCCTCCACGTCTTTCGTCGCAGTTGGCAATACGTGGGTGGCCGGCCTTCGCCGGCCATGACGTGGTAAACGAATGGCTATACAAACCCATTGATCTCATCGCTCGTGCGCGCCGCCGGATCGCGCTTTGTCGGATCGCCCCAGCCGCCACCGCCGCCCGATTCAATCTTGAACACGTCGCCCGGGCGTATCTCGATGCCGACCTCCTTTGTCTTCAACACGCGCGCCTGGCGGCCTTCGGAATGCAGCATGTAGCGATGCGGCAACCCGTCCTTGCCGCCGAGAATCCCGCATGCGCCGTACTTGACGCCGTCGCCGGCGGTATTGCCGCGCGCGGGTTCCTCGATCTCGGCCACCATCTCCAGCACGCATCCCGGACCACCGCGATACTGCCCGTCGCCGCCGGAACCCGGACGGAACTCGTGGGTGCGGAAAAACAGCGGGAAGCGCACCTCGGTCACTTCGAGGCTGCCAAATTTGATTCCGCCCGCGGCCTGCCACTCGCCGCCCGCGGGCCAGCCGTCGCCGACCGGCGATGCACCACCGCCGGGCCGTGCCTGAAACATGTGCCAGATGAACGGCTTCTGCGTGCGCGGATCGCGACCCTGAATCGCGATGCGGAAGCGCCGGCCCCAGCCCGCCATCGCGCGATCGGGACATGCGGGCGCCAGTGCCTTGATGATCGCCTCGATGATCTCCTGCGAACAATGGTTGGTGCACAGCGTCACCGGCGCGCCGTCATTCGCCCACACGACGGTGCCGGGCTTCGCGATCACCTGTACCGGACGGAACGCGCCGTCGTTCTTCGGCGTGTGCGGATCGATCAGATAGGCCAGCGCCACCACCACCGCCGAGCGCATGTTCGGATACGACGAATTGACGAATCCGATGACCTGTTCATGCGAGTCCGACAGATCGATGGTCAGGTCGCTGCCGCGCTTGGTCACCGTGGCGCGGATATGAATGTCCTGATAACCGTGCCCATCGTCGTCCAGAAATGCCTCACCGTGATATACGCCATCCTTCCACTGTGCGATCACCGCCCGCGCCTGGCGTTCCGCGCCGTCCAGCACCGCCTCGATCGCGGCGTTCGTCACGTCCCAGCCGAACTCGTTGGCCAAAGCCAGCAACCGCCGCTGCCCGACATGCGCTGACCCGATCATCGCCGCGAGATCGCCGCGGAAATCATGCGGGTGGCGGACATTCGTCACCAGCATCTCCAGCACGTCGCGCCGCACCTCGCCGCGGTCGTACAGACGCAGCGGCGTGACGCGGATGCCCTCCTGCCAGATCTCGGTTGCCGCGGCATTGTAGGCGCCATGCGTGGAGCCGCCGATGTCGCTCTGGTGCGCGCGGTTGATCGACCAGAACACCGGTCGATCGCCCTGGAAGATCGGCACGAACGCGGTCAGGTCGGGCAGGTGGTTGCCGCCATGATACGGATCGTTCAGCAGGAACACGTCGCCGGGATGGATGTCGTCGCCGAAGAAATCGCGCACAGACTTCGCGGCCCAGGGCAGCGCGCCGACATGGATCGGCACGTGCTCGGCCTGTGCGATCAGCCGACCGTTGATGTCGCAGATCGCGGTCGAAAAATCGCGGCTTGAATTGAGGATCTGCGAGTAGGAGGTGCGCAGCATCGCCTCGCCCATCTCCTCGACGATGGCATGCAACCGATGCTGCACCACCGAGACGGTCACTGGGTCGACAGCATGTTCCAAACGGGCCTCCTATTCACAGCCATCAGTGGCAAACCAGTGCCGCGACAGATGGCCGGGACAAGCCCGGCCATGACGGTTAAACGTAGCAGCATGGCGGGTCCGGTCCAGATACATATCATCGGCGCTTCGGGACGCAGCGGCGTCGCGCTCTGCCGGTCGCTGCTGACCGAGTCGCGACCGCCGATTCCCGTCGTGCGCGATGCCGCCAAATGGCACGCAACGGGCATTGGCATAGTACCGCGGGTTGCGAACCTGGGCGATGCCGCCAGCCTGACCACCGCCCTTGCGGACGCCACAGATGTCGTCTGCTGTGCCCATGCCAGTCATACACAAGCCGTGATCGACGCCGCGCCGGTGGCCGCACGCCTGTTCTTCCTCGGCAGCACGCGCAAGTTCACCCGATGGCCCGACGCACACGGCAATGGTGTCATCGCCGGCGCGGCCGCCTTCAACGCCTCCGGCCGCTCCGGCGTCATGCTGCATCCCACGATGGTCTACGGGGCACAGAGCGAGAACAACGTGCAACGCCTCGCCGCGCTGCTCGGCCGCCTGCCGATCGTGCCGCTGCCTGACGGAGGCAAGGCGCTGGTGCAGCCGATCCACCAGGACGATGTGACCCGGGCCATTCGCGCTGCGCTGGATCGCCGCTGGGACGGGCCGCAGTCGCTGGTGATCGCCGGGCCGACACCCCTGCCCTACGCCGACTTCGTCCGGGCAGTCGCTGCCGCGGCCGGCCTGCGCCGTCCGCACATTGTTGGCGCGCCCGCGAGACTCTTGGTGGCTGTCGCCCAACTGCTCCGGCACGTGCCCCGCCTGCCGAAGGTCCAACCGGCCGAGATACGCCGCCTGACGGAAGACAAGGCCTTCGACGTGCGACCTATGCAACAAATCCTTGGTATCCAGCCGATCCCACTGCACGAAGGCCTTGCACGCACCTTCGCCGCGCTGCACATGTTGTGATGTCAGTCTGGAGAGCGCGTTGTGCCGATCATAAACCGCATCGCCGAGTTCCACCGCGAGATGACCGAGTGGCGCCACGACCTGCACTCCCATCCCGAACTCGCGCTGCAGGAGACCCGTACCAGCGGCGTGGTGCAGGAGAAGCTGAAATCCTTCGGCGTCGATGAGATCATCACCGGCATGGCGCGCACCGGCGTGGTCGGCGTGATCCATGGCCGTGGCGACGGCGCACGCGCGATCGGGCTGCGCGCCGACATGGATGCGCTGCCGATCCTGGAGGAAACCGGCCTCCCCTATGTTTCGCAGAACCAGGGCGTGATGCATGCATGCGGCCACGACGGCCACACGACCATGCTGCTCGGAGCGGCGAAGTACCTCGCCGAGACGCGCAATTTCGACGGCACGGTTTACGTGATCTTCCAACCGGCCGAGGAGAACCTGGGCGGCGGCGAGATCATGGTGAAGCAGGGATTGTTCGAACGTTGCCCGATGGAGATGGTGTTCGGCCTGCACAACTGGCCGCAGATGCCGGCAGGCACCTTCGCCTGGCGCAATGGCCCGATCATGGCGGCGGTGGCCAATATCGAGATCACCGTCACCGGCAAGGGCACCCACGGTGCGCAGCCGCATTTTGGTGTCGATTCGATCGTGATCGCCGCGCAGATCGTCTCCGCGCTGCAGACAATCGTTGCGCGAACGATCGAGCCGGTGGAAGGCGGCGTCATCACCATCGGCCACATCAACGGCGGCCACACCTACAACGTGATCCCCGAAACCGTGCGCATGCTCGGCACCGCGCGCTGGTTCGAGCCGCGCGTCGGCGACCAGCTGGAAGCAGGTGTCCGCCGTCTTGCGACCGGCATCGCTGACAGCTTCGGTGCCAAGGCCGAGGTGGTGTTCGATCGGGCCTACCCGGCCACGGTGAACGATCCGGACGCCACCACCCTGACGCGCCGCGCCGCCGCGACCGTGGCGGGTGAAGCGCGCGTGACGCCGATGCTGCGTCCGACAATGGGCGGGGAGGACTTTTCGTTCATGCTGAACGCCAAGCAGGGCAGCTACATCATGCTGGGCGGCGGGCGCGGCAAGGATGATGCGATGGTCCACCACCCGCGTTACGATTTCAACGATGAGATCCTGCCGGTCGGCGCTTCGTATTGGGTGACGCTGGCCGAACAGTTGCTGCCGCGGCCGGCGTAGCAGGAGAGAAGGGTTTCACGCAGAGACCACTGAGGACCACCGAGGGCCACGGAGAAACAGAAATAGCGCTTCGCTCGAAGCGCCAAATTCCTATCCCAGTGGCCCTCGGTAGTCCTCCGCGATCTCTGTGAGAAACCTTCCTCGGTCACCGACCCTTTGCAAGTCGCCGCTCGTATGCCTGCGCCAGCAGCGTGCTAGGAAACAGCATCGCGAAATAGATCAGCGCAACGACGGTGTAGACCTCCAGCGGACGGTAGGTGTCCGCGGTGATCAGCGTCCCTTGGTACAGCAGGTCCGGCACCGCGATGGTGGACACCAGCGAGGTGTTCTTGAGCTGGGTGATCGACTGATTGACGAACGGCGGGATCATCCGCTTGACCGCCTGCGGCAGGATCACCTTCCACATCATCGCCCAGGGCCGCAGACCGAGCGCGCGCGCCGCATCCCATTGGCCGGACTCGATCGAGACGATGCCGCCGCGGAAGATCTCGGCATAGAACGCGCCAGTGTAGCACGACAGCACCATGACGGCGGCGGCGGTTGCGGGTATCTGGATGTTCAGCAGCACCGGCAGCGCGTAGTAGAACCACACGATCTGCACCAGGAGCGGCGTGCAGCGGAATGCCTCGATGAACGCGATCAGCGGAATGTTCGCCAGCTTCGAGCGCGACAGCCGGCCGAGCCCGACCAGCAGGCCGATGATCAGACCGAGAAAAATGGTGCCTGCGGTGTAGGCCAGCGTGACCAGCACGCCTTTCCAGAGCAGCGGCGTATAGCGCAGCAGGAAGGCGAAGTCCCACTGGTAATTCATATGATCTAGAAGGTAAGCGTCGAGGGGATCTGGTCGCGCGAGACGCCGAACTTGGTCAGCCCATCGAGCAACCACTCCCGGATCTGGCCGGTGCCGCGGTTGAAGTCGATCCACGCGTTGATCACGTCGGCGAAGCGCGGATCGGGCTCGCGCTGCAATCCGAGACAACTTGGCAGCGCGACGAGCGGACCGGTCAGCAGATGATAGCTGCCGAGCGACGGGTTCTTGCCGATGGTGGACAAGCCGAGAATTGCCGCCAGGATGTGGGCATCGGCACGGCCGGACTGCATCGCGAGCGTGCATTCATCGCGCGTCTTGTAGCCCGTAAGCTGCGCCTTGGGGCAGTAGCGCTTAGCCGCCGTTTCGTGCAGCGAGCCGATGTCATAGACGATCCTGATCTCGGGTTTGTTGATGTCGTCCCAGGTGCTCGGATCGAGACCCTTGCGCGCGATGCAGCCGAACGGGTGGACGATCATCGGATGGGTGAAGCCGATCGACAGCGCGCGCTGCGGCGTCGGGTTCAGTGCGAAGGCGAGATCGACCTTGTTGGACTGCAGGTCGAGCACCGAGTTGCCATAGGTGGATTCGACATAGGCAAGCTGCGCGTCGAACACCTTGGCGATGTCCTTGGCCATGTCGATGCAGGCGCCGCTCCATTCGCCGGAGGATATATCCTTCTGGAAATACGGCAGCTCGCCCGGCAGTGCGGCGATGCGCAGTGTCTTGGTGCGGCGAACGCGGTCGAATGTGGTTTCGTTGGCGGATTCTGCCTGGGCCGGGCCGGTCATGGCGGCGGCCGGCAACAGCGCGGCGACGCCGGCCAGGGCCCGGCGGCCGAGTTGCGTGGTCATGTTCTGTGTCTCCCAGTGCTTGCGGGCCCGATCCTCAATCCGTTGGGCCCGGCTTACAATCCCATCTGTCTCGTCAGGGGCATTGGAGCCGGTGCATACTGCATCCGATCATCGCGCGAGGTACTCAAATGCGACCGCACGCCGAAGCCAGGATCGCCCGGCTGTCCGAAACCGAGGCTGTATCGTTCGGTCCGCTGGCACACTACAACAAGCTTACGGGCGACGACGGACTGCCGTTCTTCACCGGTGTGCAGACCTGCAAGCCAGGGTACCGAACTCCGCTGCACTGGCACCCTTATGTCGAATGTCTGTTCATCATCGGGCGCGATGGAAGCCTGGCTGGAAGGCCAGGAGGACCGCCCGGCCCGTCTTGAAGTCGGCGACATGATCGCCCTGCCCGCCTGCGTGCCGCACGTGTTCCGCAACGCCGGGCCGGGCGATCTCCGCCTGCTCGGCATCCATGGCTCGCCGACCCGCATCGTGCATCGGATCGAGCCGGACGCTTGATGCTCTAGTTGTGGTCGGATCAGTCGTTCCGCGTCAGGCGCTGGATGAGGAACTCGGTGTCCATCACGTCGCCGAAGATCGCGTAGAAGGCGATCAGCGATGCCTGATGCTCTTCCATGGTCATCGCCGCGTTGGCGTCGCTCACCATGATGGTCTTGAAATTGGTCATCATCGCATCGCGCGCCGATGATTCGCAGCAAACGTTGGTGACAGTGCCGGTGATCAGCACGGTATCGAAGCCGCGCGCACGCAGCCGGTACGGCAGCTCGCTGGTGCCGGGCAGGAAGGCGCTGAAGCGGTACTTGCGGACGATTTCATCCTCCGGCCGCACATCAAGCTCGGGCCAGAGATCCTGGCCCTTGGTGCCTTCGCTCATCGCCGCGATACGGCGTGCGCGGCTCTCAGGCGTCAGCATGGCGTGGGCGTTGCTCCAGTCGATCACGCAGCGTTCGTCGAAGGTGTTCTTGATCCAGAACACGCCGCCCCCGGCCGCGCGTACCGCCGACGCAAGGCGGTTCACGTTCGGCACGATCTCGCGCGCCATCGGACACACCGCGTGACCGACTTCGTCGTCCATGAATGCATTCTGCAGGTCGACCACGATCAGCGCGGTGCGCCGCGGGTCGAGATCGGCATGCGGATGAACAACGCCACAACGCGCGACGACACGGGCGGTCACCGAATCAGGAACCTCGAGCCAGTTCATCGCCATCTCCTGCGCCGTCACGCGTCCGCCTCCACGCCAAGCGTTGCGAGTTCCGCGATGATGCCCAGGCGCTTGGCGTCGAGTTCCTCGATCGCCAGACGCTGAAGCCGCAACAGGAACTCCGGCGATGCCGAGAATCCGGCATAGTGTGTAGAGGCGGCACCTTCGTTGGACAGTCGGATCGAGGCGTCGCCTGGCAACTTGATGAACAGCTCATAGTCCGGGGGTTCGGCGTGTTCCGCGTGGCCGATCAACTCCTTGACTCCGCTCAGTTCCGCAACGAGGTGATTCACCCGGTCAATATCCTGGATCTTCATGCCGCAGGCCCTGCCGCAAAATGGTGCCTGCCATCAACTCATGTGTCAGGGACCGATGCAAGCAGGATCACCGACCACGCCGATGCGCGCACCGAAGCGCATCGTCAGCCGCCGGTCGGCGTCATGACGCGGCCAGGCCGGCAACGCCTCGTGCGCCGGATCGCCGCTCCGCACGAACGCGATCCATGCGCCGCGCATCGCGGCCGAAAGGTCCGCCATCTGCGCTGCGTCGCCGCCCGCCAGCATCGCGGCATCGTGCCACGCCTCGAGATTGCCGAACACGAACGGCAGGTCGATGCAGTGGCACGATCTGAAGCGCGAAGCGTGGGGCGCCCAGTCGAAGAGATAGGCGTAAGCATTGCCATCGCGCGAGGCAATCGCCGCAGCGAGGCGCACCGCCGGCAGCAGGAATGTCTCGTCCGTACCGAGATCAGCCAGCAGGTCCATCGCGCTCGCGCCCGGCCGACGAGCCCGATAGCGTGCCAGCGCCGCCTCGCCGCCAAAGCGCGCGACCAGCACATCCCTCGGCGGGTTCTCCATTCCAGGATCGGCGGCATAGAACGCATGCACTTCGTCCGCCGTCGCGCCGATCAGGACGTCCTTCCCATCCGCGCCATCGGCGATCGAACCGAGCATTTCCGCCTGCGTCATCGCCGATGGCAGCACCGGCATGAACATCGGCATCGTCTGCGCGAAACGCGCGTTCGCGCGCGCCAACTCCCCCTGCGCGACAAGCAGGTGCTGCACGTCGACTGATCGCAGACGTGTCAAAGCATTGCTCGCCTGCGGATCGATATCGAGCAGACGCAGCAACTGGCCGGCCCGCTCCGTTGCCATCGCGGACGTGTAGGCGCCGCGGCCGAACCCGCCGCTTTGCATGATGACGTGCCGGAACAGGCTGCGCGCCGCGGGCAGCATCAGCAACCGCCCAATCGAGGTGGCGCCTGCCGACTGGCCCATGACCGTCACGCAGTTGGGATCGCCGCCGAAGCCTGCGATGTGATCGCGCACCCAGACGAGCGCCGCAATCATGTCGGAGGTCCCTGCCTCGACGTCGACGATGCCCGGATGGTGCAGCCAACCCAGCGCGCCCAGCCGATAGTTCACGCCGACAAACACGATGTCGCCTTCGCGCGCCAGACGCGATCCGTCGTACCAATCGAGTGAGCCGGCACCGGAGATCCAGGCACCGCCATGCAACCACACGAGCACCGGCCGCGCCTTGCCGTCCGGCGCCGGCGTGCAGATGGTCAGGGTCAGGCAATCCTCGTTGTGGGGTTTGGAAAAATTCCCCATCGCCACGCCCAGCCGCGAGGGCAGTTGCGGCGCGATTGGTCCATGCCGCGTCGCGTCGCGCTGTCCGTTCCAGGCGCCGATGGGTGCGGCCGGCGCGAAGCGCAGTTCGCCAAGGGGCGGTGCGGCGAAGGGCACGCCGCGGAACGCCGCGATGCCGTCGGTATAGACACCGCGCAGGTCGCCAAGCGCGGTACGGGCAACAGGTTCATCGGGCATTTGCGCGCCTCCCTGTTCAGATCGGATATGCGCAGTCTACGCCGGCACAGCCAAGCCGCAGAAGGAGGGGAACGTTCGCCCGCCGGCAGAATTACTGACGTTCCTTGTCATTCTTTGACTGTCGTGGCCGGGCCTGTCCCGGCCATCCCCGCCAGCGCCAGGCCCGCAACAGATGGCCGGGACAAGCCCGGCCATGACGTGAGTGACGATCGTTTCGAGCGGTTCCTATTACAACTCTTCGACCTGCTCCACGCCTGGCAGCGTCTTCATTGCCTGCGCCAGACGCGGCGTGACGTTGAAGCCGCCGGGCAATGCGATCTCCACGCTCTGCGTCGTGCCAAGACGCGGCACCAGGATCACGCGACCCTTGCCACTCCCCTCGCGCCCCAGCAGATCGCGGATGTGCGGTACCGCTGCCGTCTCGCGCAGCCAGATGCGGACCGCCGCACCCGCGCTGGCCGCCGCCTGATCGAGTGAAGACACATCCTGTGCGGTGACCCGCAACGACTCGCCATCCTGACGGAGATCGGCAACTACAAGCACATTTGAACCGCCGGACAGCAAATCCCGTGAGCGCGCCAGCACCTCGGCAAACAGCGTGACCTCGCACGACCCGGACGCATCGGTGATGCGCACCCAGGCCATTCGATTGCCGGTGCGGGTGACACGTTCCTTCTGCGCAACTACGGTGCCGGCCATGCGCACGCGCGTAACGCCGGCCTGCGCGACCGCTTCCACCTGCGCGCACGCTGTCGCGCCCATCCGGCGCAACGCCTTGGCGTAGACATCGAGCGGATGCGCTGTGAGGTGGAAGCCGATGGCCTCCGCCTCGAAGTTCAGCCGGTCCATCGGCGCCCAGTCGGGCACATCCTGAAGGCGCAGCGTTTCCCTGGAACTCCCGGATGTTGTGCCGAACAGAGCGATCTGGCCGCTGTCCTTCTCCTCCGCCGTCGCCTGCGCGCGCCGCAGGATTGCCTCGGAGCCAGCGAACAGCCGCGCGCGATTCGGCTCCAGCGCATCGAATGCGCCCGCACGAGTCAAATTCTCGATCTGCATGCGATTTAACTGACGCGGATCGACGCGGCCAGCAAAATCGGCAAGATCGCTGAAGGGCTGGTCGCCACGCGCTTCGACCAGCGCCTGCATGGCAGTGAACCCGACCCTCTTCACCGCGGCCAACGCATAGCGGATGGCCAGCCCGCCATCCTGCGCGCGTTCCACCGTGAAATCGGCGCCGGAGCGGTTGATGTCCGGCGGCAGAATGCGAATGCCCGAACGCGCGGCCTCCTCGCGCAACGCCGCAAGCCGGTCAGTGTTGCCGAGTGCCAGGCTCATGCAGGCGGCAATGAATACTTCTGGATGGTTCGCCTTCAGCCATGCGGTCTGATAGGCGAGCAGCGCATACGGCGCCGCATGGCATTTGTTGAAGCCATAGCCTGCGAACTTTGCCATCAGGTCGAAGACCTCTTTGGCCTTCTCCGGATCGAAGCCATGCTCGATCGCGCCCCTGGTGAAAATGTCGCGCTGCGCCTCCATTTCGGCGGGGATCTTCTTTCCCATCGCGCGCCGCAGCAGGTCCGCTCCACCCAGCGAGTAGCCCGCCATCCGCTGCGCGATCTGCATCACCTGTTCCTGGTAGACGATGATGCCGTAGGTCTCGGCCAGAATGTCGTGAATGTCCGGGTGCGGCGCCTCC
>DATMND010000535.1:0-16194 GCA_035569235.1 Acetobacteraceae bacterium
CTGACCCGCGATCCGGTCGTGGCCTCGGCGCATCTGCTGCTTGCGTTGCAGACGATCGTTTCGCGCAACGTCGATCCGCTGGATGCGGTGGTGATCTCGGTTGCAACGATGGAGGCGGGTACCGCGGCCAATCAAATCCCCGGCGAGGCGGTCCTACGCGGCACCATGCGCACGCTGCGCAACGAGGTCTGCGATGCGGTGGAGGCGGCGATCCGACGTGTCGCAGCCGGTGTGGCACTGAGTTGCGACGTGCAGATCGAGGTCGCGTTGCGCCGCGGCAATCCGGTGACGGTGAATTCCCCGGCCGAACGCGATCTGGCGGCGGATGCCGTGGCGGCGGCCGGCCTGCCACTGCGGCGCGACATGGCGCCGGCGATGACCGGTGAGGATTTCTCCTGGTATCTGGAGCACCGTCCCGGCGCATTCGTCTGGATCGGCAACGGTCCCGCCGAGGACGGACACGGGCTGCACAACTCGAGCTACGACTACAACGACGCGATCCTGCCGGCCGCATCCGGCTATCTCGCCGCGGTGGCAATGCGCGCACTGGCGACGTAGCCGGCGGTTCGTGAGCGATCGGATCGCCGCCAGATTTCGCCGCTTTGCCCAGATGGAGGCGGATGGACGTTCGCCGCTTTACGCCTCGCTGGCGCGCGGCGTAGCGGCTGATGCCGCAGCGCTGGCATTTCTCGCTCGATTGCCGGGTGTTAAACAGCAGCCCAATCTGCTGTTCGCCGCGGTGCGGCATCTCTGCGGTACGCCACGCGACTGGGCACATTTCCGCGCCCTGCTGAGGGACAACGCGGAAGCGGTGCAAGCGTTGATGTTGGCGCGTCGCACCCAGACCAACGAACCGGCGCGCTGCGCCACCCTGTTGCCGGTACTGGCTCGGCTGCAACAGCCGCTCGCTCTGCTGGAGGTCGGCGCGTCCGCTGGCCTTTGTTTACTGCCTGACCACTACGCCTATCGATACGGCACCCATCACGTCGCCCCTGTGTCGCCGATGCCAGCGCCGCTGTTCGCATGCAACACCCACGGCGAGGTGCCATTGCCGGACGCGGCGCCGTGCGTTGTCTGGCGTGCCGGCCTTGACCTTGATCCCATCGATCTCGACAACACTGACGATGTCGCGTGGCTGGAAACCCTGGTCTGGCCCGAGCAGGTCAATCGGCTCGATCGGCTGCGAATGGCCATCTCCGTCGCGCGTGCCGCGCGGCCCCCGGTAATGAAAGGCGATCTGCTGATCGATCTCCCGGAACTGGCGGCACAGGCGCCCCGCGATGCAACGCTTGTCGTGTTCCATTCGGCCGTGATTACCTACGTAGCCGATCAGTCTGCGCGGGACCGGTTCGCAGCGACGGTGCGCGGCCTGGGTGCAGTGTGGATATGCAACGAATCGCCAACGGCATTTCCGCAGATCAGCGCAGGCGTTTCGGTCGATCAGGCGCCAGGCCGCTTCCTGCTTGCGGTCGATGGCCGTCCGGTCGCATGGACCGATCCGCACGGCGCGTCGATTGAATGGCTGGGATGATGCTACGCCCGCCCCGATGCCCGCCTGCCGATCTCCAGCGCGGCGAATGACGACACCGGGCCCGGCATCAGCCAGCGGAAGCCCTGCTCGATCAGGCTTTCGACATTCTTCGCATCGACATGCGGATGGCCGCACGGCACGTTGTACTGCTTGCAGATCGCCAGGATCTCGTTGATCGCCGAGGCGACGGTCGGGTGCTCGTACTGGCGCGGATAGCCGAGGTCCTGCGACAGATCGCCCTCGCCGATCAGCACCACGCCGATGCCGGGCACCTGCTCAAGCATCTTCGGCAGATTGGCGATGGCGCGCTTCTCCTCGCACATTATCACCACAAGGACCTCGCCTGTCGGGTTCAGCGGCCAGGTATCGGCGCGCGGATAGTATTCCTGGTCGGTCAGTCCCCAGTAGCGCGCGGCGGTGCGCGGCGCGTCGCCACGCTGGCCCGGCGGGTCATAGTATTTTGCCTCGCGCGGACGCGGGTAGCGGCAGGCCTGCACCGCGTTGCGCGCGTCCTCGATCGTGGATACGTGCGGCCACACGATGCCATAGACGCCGATGTCCAGCACCTGCTTGGCGATCCACTGGCTGTTCTCGCCGCCGTTCGGCGGGATGCGCACGAACGGCGTCACCGGCGGCGCGATGGAGCCGGAGGTGGCGATCTGCCGGCGGTTCAGCATGTACTGCAGGCAGTCGCGCAGTGCCTTGATGTCGTACGGGTTGTGTTCCATCTCGAACACCACGCCGTCATAGGGCGCGCTGCTGATGGTCAGGGCGTTGCTGATCTCGCCGCTGGTGAAGGGAACGAACGCCGGCTTGCCGGATTCGAGCGCCTTGATCGCGCCGTTCAGCCGCGGAATGTCTGCCATCGTCAGCTCCTTATGTCAGATGCGCCACGAACAGTTCTTCGACTCTGTAGGGGCGGGGGATCAGCTTCTGCTCCGCAGCATAGCGCATCAGCAACTCGATGGCAGGGCGGTTGGCGGCGATGCCATATGGCACGCTGTCATCGGCGCTCCGCTTCGAGGCCGCGAACAGGCGCATCAGCTCATCGGCAAGCCAAGGATGTTCGGCCAGCAGCGCGTCCTTCACCACGACGACGTGGTTGATCGGATAGACGCCGGTCTTGCGGGACCATGCGATGGCCGCCGCATCGGCATCCGGGATCACCGTGCGGACCGACGCGGGATCGACAGCCAGTGCGACGGCGGCATCGATCTCGCCGGAGAGCAGCATCGCCGGCAGTGTCTGCCCAGGAGTGATGCGCTGCACGAAGGGCGGATCGACAAACTCCTGCACGTGTGCGTCTTCCTCGGTGATCCACGTCATCGAATCAGGCGCGAAGCCGTATTCGTCCTGCAGGATGCCGCGTAGCCACACGCCAGTGGTCTGCGACCAGGCCCTCACGCCGACCCGCTTGCCGACAAGATCGGTCGGGCCGCGCAGCGGCGAATCGCGCCGGCAGATCAGTGCGCCGTGGTGCAGGCCACGCAGCAGCACGACGGGCAGAGCGGTGATCGGCTTGCCGTAGGCGCGCGCCTGGGCATGTGTGGTCAGCGCGATCTCGCACAGGTCGAATTCCAGCGCGCGTGTCATGCGACGGAAGGCGCGGGTGATGGGATCGACGTCGACGAAGTCGAAGCTGATGCGATCGGAGGCGATAGTTCCGTCCTTCAGAGCGCGCACCAGCGGCGATTTGCCGAGTGCGGTGCGGAGGACAACGGTCGTCATGGCTGGCTACGGCTCTGCCGAAAAACTATCGAATCAGTTCCGAACGCGCCTACTGTTTCATCGTCAAGTCCGGGCTTGTCCCGACCATCTTCGTCTTCTGACATGCTCTGATACCAGAGCCTCATTGCGCGGGATGCCAGTTGAACCGGCCGGCAAGCCATCGGCGCAGGTCGAGCAGCGCCGTCGAATCGGCGGCGGCGGCGGCGGTGATCGCGGTGGCCGAAGGCCCGGCGAGCGGTCGCACGCCGAACGCGGCTCCGACCGTCTGAACGGAATTGGCCGCTGTCGCCTCCGTGCCAGCCTTGCGCCACACCGACACCATCGCCGCAGCCGTAAGCTGTGGCAGCACCAGCGCGAATTCCAGCTGCGTGGCTGCCGCGGCGGCGGCCCAGGCACCGTAGAGAGGGCCAGCCGGCTTGCGGCCGGAGCGCATCTCATACAGCTCGGCGAGATTTGGTACGTCCGGGAGTGCCGGATCGCGCATCATCGGGCCCGCATTGTCGAACGCGCCGAGGGTGAACAGCTTCTCCGCGCCGGCGGAACCGAGTGCCGCGAACTGCTCGGGCACGCCGTGACCGTGCAGGAACACCGCGTCCACCGAACCCTGGGCGAAGGCACTTTGCACAGCGGCAGGCTCCGTCAGGCCAAACACCGGTTCGGGGCGAGCCCCCAATAGTTCGAGACCAAGCAGAGCCGGCAGGTCGGGGCCCGCCACCCCGCCCGCGCAAGCAACGCGCATGTGTCCGTCCTGGGCAGGGACTGCCCGCCGACCGGCGACAAGGCCAGGCGCGGCGCCCGCCATCACCGGCACCCAATGGCCGACGTCGAACTGCGCCCTTGGGTCGCCGACCATCCAGGCAAGGATGGCTTGGCCAGGCACCATCAGCACCGTCAAGCCGTCAGGCACGCCGCGCGCCTCGAACTGGTTGGCGCCCGTCACGCCATCGGCGCCGCCGACGACAGCGCGGTGGATCGACGTATCCGGCGGCAGCGATTGTTCGAGTGCCGGCAACACGGCGTCGGCCCAGCCGTTCAGCGCCCCGTGTTGCGGACCTGCCACCAGCAGCCTGGCACCATCCGCAAAGGGCATCAGTGCAACGGGAGCAGCGGTGCCCGCAGAACGGGCCGGCGCAGCCAACGCCTTCTCCGCCCGTGCAAGCACGGGCAGGGCGGCAAACATTCCAAGCAGGTGACGCCGGCCGTGCTGCGGCAGGTAGGTCATCCCAGACTCCCCAGGAACCTTCCTACCGCTAACCGGCCCCGAGGCAAAGTGCGGGCGCCTGCTCTATTCGTCGTACGAAACCAGCGCCTCGCAGGGCACGTCGAGGCGCGAGCGTCCTTTCAGGAAGGTAAGCTCGATCAGTGCCGCCGCGGCAGGCACCACCGCGCCAACCTGGCGCAGCAATGCGATACCGGCGGACATGGTGCCGCCAGTGGCGAGCAGATCGTCCACCACCACCACGCGCTGTCCCGGCTCCACCGCGTCGGCTTGCACCTCGATGCGATCGGTCCCGTATTCCAGGGCATAGTTCAGTCCCACCGTCTCGCCCGGCAGCTTTCCGCGCTTGCGGAGCATGATGAAGCCGCAGCCCAGCTTGAGAGCGAGCGGCGCGGCGATCAGGAAGCCACGGCTTTCTACCCCGGCCAGCAGGTCGGGCTGGTAGGCGCGCACCGCCTTTGCCATGCGACCCATCGCCACCTGCCAGGCGTCGGCGTCCCGCAGCAGGGTGGAGATGTCGTAGAACAGGATCCCCGGCTTGGGGAAATCCCGGATGCCCCGGATGTGGTCCTTGAGGTCCATGCGCCCGAAGTCCTTCTTGCTGAATAGCCAGTCGAGGGATGTAGAACGCCAGCCACGAGCCCGCAACGGATGGCGACGGGCTGCACAGGGCAATCGGGTGAAACTGAAGCACTCAGGGCTCTGCCCTGAAACCCGCCCAGGGGCATTGCCCCCTGGACCCCCACCAAAGGCGTAGCCTTTGGAATCCCAAACTTAAAGTAAAGGGTCCCAAGGGCTGTGCCCTTGGCGGAGTCCAGAGGCGGAGCCTCTGGTGGGGTTCGGGGTGAAACCCCGAGCGCATCTGCTTCCGCCGATTGGCTGCATCAGCGGTGACCCAGGCGTCTGCTGCCATGCCGACCGAGTTCGTTCCTACCGGCGCTCGCCTCCAGGGGTGACGCCAGCGCGCCTGACGGGCACACTGCGGCCCCGGGACGCGGAGGACGCCATGGGCGAGACGGAATTGCGCAATGCCGACATCGATACGGCGCTTGCCGAGGCGAAGGAAGCGTATGTCGCGCGCAATCCCAAAAGCCTGGCCCGGTTTGTCGAAGCGACCGCGGTCATGCCGGGCGGCAACACGCGCACCGTGCTGCACTACGCGCCGTTTCCGCTCGGCATCGCACGCGGCGAGGGCTGCCGGCTATGGGATCTGGACGGCGCCGAATACATCGACTTCCTCGGCGAATACACTGCGGGAATCTATGGCCACTCAAACCCGGTGATCCGCGCCGCGGTGGATCGCGCGCTGGATGCGGGAATCAACTTCGGCGGCACCAACCTGACCGAGGCGAAGTTCGCCCGTGCCGTGTGCCAGCGCTTCGGCCTCGAGCGGGTGCGCTTCACCAACTCCGGCACCGAGGCGAACCTGCTGGCGATCTCGGTCGGCCGCATCTTCACCGGGCGCTCCAAGGTGATGGTGTTCGACGGCGGCTACCACGGCGCGGTGTTCGGCTTCGCCGGCGGCGGTTCGCCGATCAACGCGCCGTTCGACTATGTGATGGCGCCATACAACGACATCGCGGCGACACGGGCGCTGATCGAGCGGCATGCGTCGGACCTGGCACTGGTCATCCTGGAGCCGATGATGGGCGGCGGAGGGTGCATCGCGGCGGAGCCGGCGTTCCTGTCGATGCTGCGCGAGGCAACCACGCAGGTCGGGGCGCTGCTCATCCTCGACGAGGTGATGACTTCGCGGCTGGCGCCGGGCGGGTTGCAGCAGGTTCGCGGCATTAAGCCGGACCTGACGACATTGGGAAAATATATCGGCGGCGGCATGTCGTTCGGCGCGTTCGGCGGTCGAGCCGACATCATGGATTTGTTCGATCCGCGCCGCCCGGACGCGCTGCCGCATGCCGGCACATTCAATAACAACGTGCTGACCATGTCGGCGGGGCTGGTGGGTCTGACCGAGGTGTACACGTCCGACGCTGCGAGTACGCTGAATGCCCGCGGCGATGCATTGCGCGAACGGCTGAACGGGCTGTGTCGCGCGCATGATGCGCCGATGCAGTTCACCGGCATTGGCTCGATGCTGGCGGTGCATTTCACGCGCGAGCCGGTGCGCTCGCCGGCGGACGCGGCGAAGGGCGATGCCAAGCTGAAGGAGATTTTCTTTTTTGACATGCTGGCGCAGGGCATCTGGCTGGCGCGTCGCGGCATGCTCACGCTCTGCCTGCCGATCGGCGATGCCGAGTGCGACCGGCTGGCCGGCGCGGTGGAGGAGTTCCTGTCCAGCCGCCGTTCGTTGCTGGCTGCATGATCAATATCGTAAAGACGGACCGGAGTCCTTTCGGTCGCGAGAGGGAGAAGCGTTCATGTTGAAGTCACTTTCGCTCACACGCCGGCACGTCTTGCTTGGCGCCACCGGTGCGCTGTTTGCACCCGCCATCGCACGGGCGGCCACGCGCGGCGTCAGCGATACGGAGATCATCGTTGGCAGCATGGCGGACCTGTCGGGCGTCACCGCGGTGCAGGGCGTGAACAACGCGGATGGCATGCGGATGGCCATCGATGAGGCGAATGCCAAAGGCGGCGTGCACGGCCGCAAGATCCGCTTCATCGTCGAGGACATGGAGTACATCGTCCCCAAGGCGGTGCAGGCAATGAACAAGCTGGTGAACCGCGACGAGATCTTCCTGGGTCTGGGCAATGGCGGCACGCCGATGAACGACGCGGTGATGCCGATGATGTTCGAGAAGAACGTGCCGAATGTGTTTCCCACGACGTGCGCGCGCTCGATGTACGAGCCGTTCAACAAGCTGAAGTTCGGCCAGTTCGCCTCGTACTACGACCAGATGCGCGCGGGGGTCAAATACTTCGCCGAGAAGCAAGGGAAGAAGACGATCGGGGTCATGTATCAGGACACCGATTATGGCAGGGACGTGCTCGCGGGCGCTGTGGCGCAGACCGAGGCGATGGGTTTGAAGTTGGGCGGCACCACCGGGCACAAGCCGACCGACACCGACTTCAACGGCGCTGTGGCCAAACTGCGTGACGCCAACTGCGACCTGATCGTGCTCGGCTCCATCGTGAAGGACACGGTGATCATCCTGCAGACCGCGCACAAGAACGGGTGGAATCCGGTCTTCATGGGCAACTTCGCCACCTACTCGACAGCCGTGGCCGAGGCGCCGGGCGGTCCGGCCGAAGGGTTTTATTCGATGTCGCCGGCGCCCTATCGCTATCCCGACGACCCGCGCCCGGCGGTGCATCAGTTCGCCACGACGTTCAAGAAAACCTACGGCTTCGACGTCAACTACCTCGGCGAGGCAGGTTACACCGCCGCGAGCTTCATGCTGGCCGCGCTGGACAAGGCCGGCCGCGATCTGACAGTGGACAGCTTCATTGCCGCGATGGACAGCATGAACGACTGGCGCGACATCTTCGAAGGGCCGCCGCTTTCGCTGAGCCCAACCAACCACCACGCCTCCAACCAATCCTTCCTGTCGGTCGTGAAGGACACGCGGTGGGTCCCGGTTTTGCAGGAGCCGTTGAGTTTCTGAGAGCAATAGAGGGGACAGATCATGAACCGTCGCACTTTGCTTGCCAGCGTTGCCGCCCTTGCTGCCGCTCCCGCGGTCGGTCGCGCTGCCGAGAAGACAAAGATCGTCTGGTGGCACGCAATGACCGCGTCGCTCGGCGAGCAGGTGAACCATCTGGTCGATGCGTTCAATCAGAGCCAGGACGCGATCGAGGTCCAGGCGATCTACAAGGGCGGCTATGCGGACGTATTGACGGCGACGATCGCCGCGTTCCGTGCCGGCCAGGCGCCGCATCTCGCGCAGATTTTCGAGGTCGGCACCGGTTCAATGCTCGCCGCCGGCAAGGCGACGAAGCAGGTGTGGGAGCTGATCCAGGAAACCGGCGTCGCGATCGATCCGCAGGAGTACATCGCGGCGGTGCGAGGCTATTACAGCCTGGCCGACGGGCGGTTGGCATCGATGCCGTTCAACTCCTCGACCGCGGTGATGTGGTACAGCAAGGATGCGTTCCACAAGGCGGGGCTCGATCCGGAGAAGCCGCCCGTGACGTGGTCCGATGTGGTGCAGGCAGCGCAGGCGATCAAGGCGAAGAACGCGGCCGAAATCCCTGTGACCACGTCGTGGCTGAGCTGGATTCAGCTCGAACAGTACAGCGCCCTGCACAACATCCCGTTCGCCAGCAAGGCGGACGGATTCGAAGGGCTGGACGCGGAGCTCGAGATCAACAGCGCGCCGCATGTGAAGCACATGCAGCGCCTGTTGGACATGTCGAAGGACGGCACGTTCAAATACACCGGCCGCGACAACCAGCCGGATCAGCTGCTGGTCTCGGGCAAGTCCGGCATCCACTTCAATTCGTCCGGCGCGCGCGGCGACATGATCCAGAGCGCGAAGTTCGACTGGGGCGAGGCGTTCCTGCCGTACGATCCGGACCTGATCAAGGAACCGCTGAATTCCATCATCGGCGGCGCGAGCCTGTGGACGATGACGACGCCTGGACGCACCGCGGAAGAATACAAGGCGGTTGCGAAGTTCCTGCTGTTCATCGGCAAGCCCGACAACGATGCCTACTGGCACCAGCACACCGGCTACGTGCCGGTGACGCTGGCCGGCTTCGATCTTTCGGAGAAGCAAGGTTTCTACGACAAGAACCCCGGCGCGGACCTTCCGGTGCTGCAGTTGATGCGCGGCAAGGTGACCAGCAACTCCAAGGGACTGCGGCTGGGGCGGTTGGTCGAGATACGCAACATCATCTACGAGGAGATGGAAAAGGCGTTCCAGGGCGGACAGACGGCCCAGCAGGCGATGGACAGCGCAGTGGCGCGCGGCAACAAGGTGCTGCGTGATTTTGAGAAGTCGGTGAAGACTTGACGGGGTCTATCGGCCGCACTGAATGGAACGCCGCACCCTTTTCGACGGCTGGTTCCTGCCCGCGCTGTTGGTACTGCCCCAACTTCTGCTGACCGGCTTCTTTTTCCTCTGGCCCGCCGGCGAAGCAATCTGGTGGAGCCTGACGCGGCAGGACCCGTTCGGCCTCGCTTCCGTCTTCGTTGGCCTGGAGAACTTCTCCGAACTGTTCGCCGATCCGCTCTACATCGACTCCATTGTCCGCACGGCGGTGTTCTGCGCCGCGGTCAGCCTGCTGTCGATGAGCCTCGCCCTGCTGCTGGCGGTGTTCGCCGACCACGAGATACGCGGCCGCGCGTTCTACCGCACGCTGCTGATCTGGCCCTATGCCATCGCTCCGGCAGTCTCCGCTGTGCTCTGGCTGTTCATCCTGAACCCGCAGGTCGGGCTGCTCGGCCGCTGGCTCAATGCGCACGGCATACCGTGGGACTACCACATCAACGGCGGTCAGGCTCTGCTGATGGTGATCCTTGCCAGTGCCTGGAAGCAGGTCAGCTACAACTTCATCTTTTTCCTGGCCGGCCTGCAATCGATCCCGCGCGCGGTGACCGAAGCGGCGCGGATGGACGGCGCCAAGGGCTGGCATCGCTTCCGCACCATGACCTTCCCGCTGCTGGCGCCGACAACGTTCTTCCTGCTCGTGGTCAACCTGGTCTACGCCGCGTTCGACACATTCGGCACGATCTATGCGCTGACCCAGGGCGGGCCCGGCAAGGCGACCGAGACGCTGGTGATCAAGGTATATCGCGACGGCGTGGTGAACCTCGATCTCGGTTCGTCGTCAGCGCAGTCGGTGGTGCTGATGGTGGGCGTGATCGCACTGACCGCGATCCAGTTCCGCTTCATCGGCCGGCGGACCGCCACGTGAGCGAGGCGATCCTTCGCGCCGAGGCGGTGACGCCGGCGCAGCGGCCCGACTGGCTGGCGCACGCCGTGCTGGGTCTCGGCGTGTTGCTGTTCGCGCTGCCGGTCTGGTTGGTGCTGGCGGGAGCGACGCAGGACTCCGGCGAGATCACCCGCGGCGAGCTTTCACTGTTGCCGCGCCTCGACGGGCTTGCAATCTACGCACGCGTGCTGACGCACGGCACAATGGGCACCGAGCCGGTTTGGCACATGCTGCTGGTCTCGGGCGGCATGGCGCTCGCCATTGCCGGCGGCAAGATCGTGATCTCGATCCTGTCGGCCTATGCGGTGGTGTTCTTCCGCTTCCCGCTTCGTCGCACCGCGTTCTGGCTGATCTTCATCACGCTGATGCTGCCGGTCGAGGTGCGCATCATCCCGACCTATGCGGTGATGTCCGACTTCGGCCTGATCAACAGCTTCACCGGCCTGACCGTGCCGCTGATCGCCTCGGCCACCGCGACGCTGCTGTTCCGCCAGGTGTTCATCGCCATCCCCGACGAATTGGTGGAGGCGGCGCGCATGGACGGCGCCGGCCCGCTGCGCTTCCTGCGCGACATCCTGATCCCGGTGTCGGCCGCCAACATCGCGGCGCTATTCGTCATCCTGTTCGTCTATGGCTGGAACCAGTATCTGTGGCCGCTGCTGGTCGCCACCGATCCGGGTTTGGATACGATTGTGATCGGCATCGTCAAGATGATCGGCGTGGAGACGCAGACGGATTGGAGCGCGGTGATGGCAACCGCCGTGCTGGCGCTGCTGCCGCCTGTTTTGGTGGTGGCGCTGATGCAGCGCTGGTTCGTTGCAGGGATGACGGAGGGGGAGAAATAGACGACCGGATGCATTCAAAATCCTGAAACGCCGGCCGCTTGTCGCTTGATTGATCCGAGTCACTGTCGCTTCGTCGACCAGTGCACGCCCGCCAAGCCGTCAATTGGGGGGCCGTCGTTCGCGTGCGGCTGGATCACGCTGCTGCAATGCCGACCAAGGCGAACCCCTCCTTCCGCATCGCATCGGCAAGACGTTCGTCCAGCGTGACCACCTGAAGCGATGCGGGCCGGCGTTCCGCGCCAACGAACGCCGCGGCGAGCTGCAACGCATCGGCCGCCCGCAGCGGATGCACGCGCAGGAACCTGACCGCATTTTCGCGGACAAGCTCGCTCGGTTCGACCTCGTGCCAAGCGTCAGCAATCTGTTTCAGTCGTTGAAAGGCAAGTTCGGCACTTTTCGGGTCGAGCGCCGCATCGCGTTCGAGCCGGGCCAAGGCGGAAGCGCACTCCACCGCCGATCCCCACCATGCCAGCATGTCGGGATCGCGTTGCGCGAGCGCTTGCAGGCGTTCTGTCGTTGTCTCGGCGACCAGCAGCGGTACGATTGCCGAGGCATCCCAGAATTTCACCTTCCTTCCCGGCGTTCCGTGGTCAGCGCATCGACCCCTGAGGCGCCTGCCCGAACGCGGGGCGGCCGGCCACGGAACAGCGACTGCGGTGGATCGCTGCGACGCGGCCGCACGACGCCGTCACGGAGTAGCCGCGACAGTCTCCCGTCCGGTTCGTCCTGCGCACTTCCGGTCACCGGCTCGAGCCGTGCGACCGGGCGTCCGCGATCGACGATGAGCACCGGCGAGCCGGCCTTGAGGCCGTCGATCAGGGCGCTCAGGCTGTTCTTGGCCTCGGTGATGCTCGCGATTTTCATCAGGCTATTGTAGATCGTTACAACAGGCTATTCAAGCTTGAAATGCCGTGTGAGAGAAGGTGGCACGCTCACCCCACTGCCTCGCCGTGCTTTCCGAAGGCAGGACGAGTTGGGCCCCTGCGGCCGCGCTGATCTCATCGGACCGAGGGTGAGATGGGTTGGACCTCCTTGACGATCTGTAGTCTATCGACTACATCGACCCATGCTTCGAACTGAAGCAGACGGAACAGTTTCGACGATGGCGGACGAGGCTCAAGGATGAACGGGCACGCGCATCGATCGCATCCCGTCTGGATCGTCTTGCTTA
This sequence comes from Acetobacteraceae bacterium, assembly GCA_035569235.1. Lineage (GTDB taxonomy): Bacteria > Pseudomonadota > Alphaproteobacteria > Acetobacterales > Acetobacteraceae > JAMXLO01. The sequence goes on from DATMND010000535.1 coordinate 12,330, forward strand.
CGGACATGCTGGCGACGCTGCGCCGGTCGGAGAGGGGATCAGCGAACTGCGCATTCACTATGGTCCTGGAAATCGCATCTACTTTCACCGGCAGGGCAACACGGTGGTGATTCTGCTGTGCGGTGGGGACAAGGGTAGCGAGGCGAAGGATATCGAGACGGCGAAACGGGCTGCTCGATGAATGGATGAAGTGACATGGCGGTCAAGCTCACGACGTATGACCCGGCTGAAGACTTGACCTCCGACGCAGCCGTCGCGACCTTCATGGCAGAGGCATTCGCAACGGAGGACGCGGGCTATGTCGCGCATGCTCTTGGGATCGTAGCGCGGGCGAAGGGTATGGCACAGATCGCCGAACGGGCCGGTCTCTCGCGCGAGCAGCTCTATCGGTCGCTCAGCGAACACGGCAATCCGACGTTGAAGACAACGATCGCGGTGATGAAGGCGCTGGGGATTGAATTGACGGCCAAGGTTCCGGCTTGAGGGGCCGTGCCGGGACAAGGTGCTGCAGTTCAAGGATTTCGAGCGTCACCGGGGGGTCATAAGGATAAGTGGGCCAGCCTCTGCGGAATTCCCGCACGTCCCGCTTCACTCTGTAGTTGGAGCAGCTGGAGCGGGCCACGGGGGCAAGCTGGAAATGGCCCGGAGGGCAAAGTGGGGCGTTCACCCCGCTCCTATCGAGTCGCGCGCCGCCGTGGCGTCGTCGCGTTCCAGCAGCGTGTGCGCCATGGCTGCATGGGCGACGGCGAAGGCGGGATCGGCAGTGTTGGCACGATCGAACGCCTCGATCGCTCCGGTGGACATGGTCAGCTTGCCCTGACAGCCTTGCACGTATGCGTATCGCGCGACCGTCGCTTACACTTTTTCATCCAATGGCGGGTGAGACTGACCAAGCCTCACACACAGAAATTCGGATATTCCAGTTGCCCCCCGGACACGATATGATCGACCTTGCCGCCCAGGGAAGGGGCCTCAACGCCACGTCGTCCTGGCAGACGGAAAAGTGCATAATTTGCTTGACACTCAATGGTACCCCAGACAGGCTGCACCATTCCCAGCAATCAGCATCGATCGAGCGGTTGTGGATCTGCGACAGGATCGGCGACTGATTCTAAGGTTAGAAATGGCACTTATCCGGCCACGCCTTACCGATTACCACGGCATTATGTTGCCCCAAGCAGAGCTCGACTTCGCAATTCCGTTATTTGACGAGGACATCCCACTGTATGTCGACCCTTTTCTACTTTGGCGCTCGCCTTCGCAGCAAGACAATGCACTCCACACAAGTCTCATCAACGCCTTCAACCATCTAGGATATTTGCGAGGGAAAGGGCAGGAGCAGCAGGCAATCAACACCTTGATAGCTGCTTCAGAATGCGACGAAGTAGGTCTGGGCTCTTCAGAAACGAGGAAAGGTAAGCGGATTGGTGAGGACAAAGCTCGCGAAATCATTGCGATTTCCGATCTGATTCCTAGTTACGCGCAGAGTGGCTTCAGGCATTTTGAGGAGATCCAGTTTTTTGTCGACGGAATCTCGAAGGATCGAATCAGTGACATAAGCTGTAGCTTTCTCAAGTCATTCCTGATCGATTTTACGATACAGCAATGCCAGAAACTGGGAATACCTCGTCGGGCCGCCGACATTCACAATGTGTATGAAAATCGAAAGAATGCATTCACGACACAACACGGCATAGAACTGCCGATCAATCCCCTTGATAGTCGGCCGCTGCTCTTTGTGCCCAAGAGATGGCTTAGATTTGTGCCATGGCTAAGTTACGATGACTATTTTGAAAAGTACTGCCCTCAGGACGAGATCTCGCACAGGCCGGAAGAGCTGCGCCGCGTAGAGGTGCTGGAATATAATCGCGATCATTACGGTGTGATAGACGCTTACGTTCGGATTAAGGAGCGCTCCTTCGAGGACTGTAAGAACGACCCCCTTTTTTCGCAGATACCGATTACTTCGGCGAAGCGGAAGTTTGCCCTGATTCAGAAGCTAATAACGGGTAAGGACGATAATGCAGATAAGAAATACGAGGCCACGATAGGCCAGTTGCTGCCTTCGTTGCTCTATCCCAAGCTCGATTTCGCCCAAGAGCAGGCGCGCACCGATAGCGGGGTGAGCATTCGCGACCTCATATTCTACAACACTGCCAGTACTCCATTTCTGGACGATATTTATAAAACCTATGGGTCGCGGCAGATAACGATGGAGCTCAAGAATGTCGCGGTGATCGAGCGCGTTCATGTTGACCAGCTCAACCGCTACCTTGCAGACGAGTTAGGGAGATTTGGGCTATTCATTACTCGGAATCCATTGAAAAGGGCGGAAACGTCGCGGATCATTGACCTATGGTCAGGGCAGCGCAAGGCGATCGTTACCCTTACGGATGCTGATATCGGCCAGATGGTCGAACTGTTCGAGAGCAAGCAGCGTGAGCCACTCGACGTGATTGTTAAGAAATACAACGAGTTCAGGATCAAGTGCCCATGAGGTGCCGATGAAAAGCAAAGAGGATGTAGAGAATCTAGAAAAGCTGATCGGACAGCTCTATGGATTGCATTCGGAGATATCCTTGCTTGCTCGAAAATCACCTAACGACGAGCTGAACACTTTCAAACTCAAGCTGGTTAATAAGGTCATTGCGAGCGGAAACGAGCTTCTGGGAGAACGGTACAGACCCTTCAAGGACTTCGATCAATTTGACGAGGACACACTACCAACAAATAGTGACGTGACTGTGATTCTCGCTCAGTACATGGAGCAAACCGAGCGCTTCAGGTCGCTCCATGTAGCTTTTCACGAACTTGAATGGCGGTATGTGATCGATGGGAAGCCGAGCGACGTCGGAGCAACGGAGCCGAGACGTGTGGGGGGAGAAAAAAAGTGACCGAGTTTGACCACGTCACAACCGACGCGGCCGTTGATGTCTACGAATCCAGCGTCCCCATCTTTAGAGGCATTCTGAGAGAGGTGAGAGAGCTTTCGAAAAAGAGGCCAGAAACGACCATGAGCGCCGGCAAGGTCAAGATCGTGAATCGCGTACTGAGTGACCTTCTGGTCGTCTTAAAGGACGAACCGGCGGGGAAGTATCTTGAAGTACTAAATGATGAGGCATTGCCGCAAATGAGCGATGCCGTTCTTGCAATGGTACAATTCGAATCAGCGCTCGCTTCATTCCATGCCCGCTATCACAAGTACGTAGGCAGTAAGCAGTACTGGATTACCCAGGAAATTGTGGCCGCTTGGAACGAGGACTCGGAAGAGCCGGATGCCGACAACGAGGAATGAACTTCGCGCGCATGGATCATGGCAATGGCTCTCCCGGCGCCCAGCAGCTGATGCATCCGCAAGCGGGACATGGTGATGCAAGCGCCAACTGCAGTCCCAGGGCCATCCGTTTGCGCACCCAGCCCCGGCTGAGCGCAGCTGGGTCAGGCGGCGACTCTGTCACTCTCCGCGCCCCTCGCCATTCGGCGTTGCTGCTGGCAACTCCCTGAATATATTCCTTGCCACCGCCCCTCCACCTATGTTTTCGTCCCGTTCATGTCCACTCCGCCCGCCGCAGCCCAAACCAATCGCCCCGATCCGCACCAGGATCGGCCGGCCACCGGCGCGGACGCACCCAGCCGCACCGGGCGCCTCCTCGCCCTCGTCCGCACGCTGATCGACTATGGCAGGCAACTGGCCAACACGCTGCAACAGCGCACCTCCGCCACCAACCTCGCCGACGTCACGCGACACTTCGGCACCATCGACATTGGGGAAATCCTCGCGCGCATCGCCCGCGGCCTGCTCCGCGCCGCCGCGCTCGAAACCAGACTGGCCAGCCGCCTCGCCCGCCAGCAGGCCATACCGGCC
>DATMND010000536.1:0-46956 GCA_035569235.1 Acetobacteraceae bacterium
AGGCCCCGTGCGCGCGCATCGTGGCGACGAGCTCGCGCGCACCTTCAGTGAGACGCACGCGCTGCCAGGTCTTGTCCAGCGCGTCCAAGGGGAGCCCGCGCAACATCGCCACCCGCTCGCGCAACGCCGCCTTGAAGTCCAGCTCGCCGTTCATCGCGCGTGCAGTGATGCCGGAGATGCGCTCCTTCAGACCGGCGAAGTCGGCCAGTTCGTCGAGCGTCTCGCCGGTGACGATGGTGCTGTCCATGTCGGCAATCAGCAGGGACTTGCGGCGTCCCTCCACCGCTGTTGCAATGGCGTCGATCGGCGCGCCGCCCAGCGCGGCGCGCACCGCATCTTTGTCGGGGACGGCGGTGACGGGGATATCAGCGGCCTCGCCGGGCGACAGGATGACCGGTTCGCCGCCGGCGACCACGTCGCGCACGCGTGCGATGATCGCGGGGGTTAGCGATGTGACGGCATGGTCCGCGATAAGGGTGATGACGTGGCGCATCGCTATGCAGGCTCAATGGGCCGATTGGATGTCGGTCTTCGCAAAATCGCCACCCTTGAGTAACAGCGTGTCGTTCCGGTTCTTCGCCAGGGCATAGGCGACACAGTCCACGATGTTCAATTGCGCCGGATGACCTTGGCCCTTGCCGTAGCGGCGGAAGGCTTCGAAAGCCGCGTGTGCGAGATCTGCGTCGAGCGGTACGACCTCAATGCCGGCGCGTTGCAGCATCACATCGAATGCCTGCGCCAGGGCCAGCTGGCGACGGCCATGCAGCACGATACGCGTCTCCAGGACCGTGATGGCCGCGATCACCGGCGATTTGGCGCCCTCCATTGCGGTCTGAAATTGGGTGCCGTCTGGCTCAGCGGCAATCGCAGCGATGATCGCAGAGGTATCCAGGATCATTAGGTCGGCAGCCCATCCGGGCCATAGCCAATGATTTCGTCGATACTGCGTGTGTCGTTCGTCGGCATCCGCGCTGCCAGATCGAAGGATTCCTGCAGTGCCGCGCGACGATCCTCTGCGCTGGCGACAGAGAGGCGGGAGAGCCGCTCCTCGATGGCGCGCTCCACAGTCGTCCCCGGGTCTTCGCCGGTAAGACGGGAGAGACGCTGCGCGAGCTCGTCAATGCGGGTGGACGCGATGTTCATGGCCCTTCCAGCATAGCCGTCCGGCGCGTGACGGTCACGCGCGGCTTGCTCTTTGGCGTCCAGCGCCGCGGATCAACGATGGCTTGCCATTGAGCCGCCCTACATCGGGTGTCACCCTGATCCACGGATGTGTTCAGCGAAGTAAGGAAGAATTTAACACGGAGAAGAAGGTGAGGGCCACGGAGAGCACGGAGAAGGAGAAGAAGCACTTCGTGGCGCTTCGCGCCGGAAGACAATTCATCATCGCGCGAAGCGCCCATAATTTCTCCGTGTACTCCGTGGTCCTCACCTTCTTCTCCGTGTTAAATTGCTTTCTGAAATCCCCATCGCGGCGCACTGCCGCCCATTCAAGCGGCTTGGCCGACTTTCAGGACGCAAATGAAGGCACTGATCGTTGCCGGCCCAACCGCAAGCGGTAAATCCACCCTGGCACTCGCGCTGGCCGAACGCCTCGACGGCACGATCATCAACACCGACGCCATGCAGGTCTACCGCGAGTTGCGCGTACTCACCGCGCGCCCGACGCCGGACGATGAAGCACGTGTCCCTCACGCGCTGTACGGTGTCCGGCCGGCGGCGGACCCCGGCAATGTCGCCTGGTGGCGCGATGCGGCACTTGCGACCATGGCGGCAGCGCGGGAAGCGGGCCGGTTGCCGATCCTCACCGGCGGCAGTGGGCTCTATTTCGCCTCGCTGACCGATGGGCTTGCCGACATCCCTGATCCCGGCCCATCGGCGCGGACAGAGGCACGCGCGCTGCTGAAGGAAATCGGGCCAGTCGCGCTGCACGCGCGCCTTGCAGACGTGGATCCGGTGACGGCGGCGCGGCTGCAACCGACCGACAGCCAACGGGTCGCGCGCGCATGGGAGGTGTGGCGGGGCAGCGGATTCGGGCTTGCCGCCTGGCAGGCGAGGACGGCGCAACCTGCACCGTTGCGGTTTGCCGCCATCTTGCTCGATCCACCGCGTACCGAGTTGCGCGCGGCGATTTCGGCCCGCTTCGATGCCATGTTGCGGGAGGGTGCGCTGGACGAGGTGAGGGCACTGCTGGCGCTGCAACTTGACCCCGCGGTGCCGGCGATGCGGGCGCACGGCGTGCCGGAACTGTCCGCCCATCTGCGCGGCGAGATCAGGCTGGAGGAGGCGCGTCAGCGTGTTGAACTGATTACCGGCCAGTACACGAAGCGTCAGGCGACTTGGTTCCGCCACCATGCGCTGGCCGACGCCGTACACTCACACACGATCAATGCGCGATTCACCGACCCTAAGCAACTTTCGGAAACAATTAACCCCCAATTTTTGGCATTATTGGAAAGCATAGCTTGACGCGCCGCACCATGCGGCCTATCGGTGCGCTCCGCGATCTTCCCCGGAGCCACGACCATGTCCGCCGAACCCAGCCAGTCTGGAGCAGAAGTCCTCCTCCGCGCCCTGAAGGACCAGGGCGTGGAAGTGATCTTCGGCTATCCCGGCGGCGCCGTATTGCCCATCTACGACGCAATCTTCCAGCAGAACGCCATCCGCCACATCCTGGTCCGGCAGGAAGGCGGCGCGGTACACGCGGCCGAGGGCTACGCCCGCAGCACCGGCAAGGTCGGCGTGGTGCTGGTGACCAGCGGCCCCGGCGCCACCAACGCGGTGACCGGACTGGTCGACGCGCTGATGGATTCTATCCCGATTGTCTGCCTGACCGGCCAGGTGCCGACGCATCTGATCGGCAACGACGCGTTCCAGGAGGCGGACACCACCGGGATCACCCGCCCGGCGACCAAGCACAACTACCTGGTGAAGCGCGCCGAGGACTTGGCGCGCGTGGTGCACGAGGCGTTCTACGTGGCGCGTTCCGGCCGACCGGGTCCGGTGGTGGTCGATCTGCCGAAGGACATCGTGATCGGCAAGGCGCCCTACGCGCCGCCCGCGGCGACCCATCCGAGCTATCGCCCGCGGACCGAGCCCGAGCAGGGCCAGATCGCCAAGGCGATCGACCTGCTGAAGTCGGCGAAGCGGCCGATGGTGTATGCCGGCGGCGGCGTGATCAATGCCGGGCCGGCAGCGGCGGCTGCCCTGACGAAATTCGTCCGCACGACCGGCTTTCCGGTCACCAACACGCTGATGGGCCTCGGTGCCTATCCGGCCTCCGATCCGCAATTCCTCGGCATGCTGGGGATGCACGGCACCTACGAGGCCAACCTGGCAATGCATGGCTGCGACGTGCTGCTGAACATCGGCGCTCGGTTCGACGACCGGGTGACCGGACGGCTGAACGCGTTCAGCCAGGGGTCCAAGAAGATCCACGTCGACATCGATAGCTCATCGATCAACAAGAACGTGCCGGTCGATGTGCCTATCGTGGGCGACGCCGGGCGTGCACTGCATGCATTGATCGCCGCGTGGGAGGCGGACAGCACCACGCCGGATACCCAGGCGCTCGCATCCTGGTGGCGGCAGATCGATGTGTGGCGCACGAAGGAGAGCCTGAAATTCACCCAGGACATGACGCGCGGCGCGATCATCAAGCCGCAATACGCCATCCAGCGGCTGTATGAGCTGACCCGATCGGTGACGAAGGACATCTTCATCACCACCGAGGTCGGCCAGCACCAGATGTGGGCGGCACAGCACTTCCACTTCGAGCAGCCGAACCGCTGGATGACGAGCGGTGGCCTCGGCACCATGGGCTATGGGCTGCCCGCGGCGATGGGCGTGCAGATCGCGCACCCGGATGCGCTGGTGATCGACATCGCCGGCGAGGCAAGCGTGCTGATGAACATCCAGGAGATGGGAACGTTGGCGCAGTACCGGCTGCCGGTGAAGGTTTTCATCCTGAACAACCAGTACATGGGAATGGTGCGCCAGTGGCAAGAACTTCTGCACGGCGGGCGCTATTCCGAAAGCTACTCGGCCGCTCTGCCGGATTTCGTCAAATTGGCGGACGCGTTCCATGCGGTAGGACTGCGCGCCGACCGGGTGGAGCAGGTGGACGACGTCATTCGGGAAATGCTGGCGACCGATCGTGCGGTGATTGTCGACATGGTGGTGGACCCGAAGGAGAACTGCTTCCCGATGATCCCGAGCGGCGCCGCGCACAACGAGATGATCCTCGGTCCCGAGCACGAGGGCGAAGCCGCCGGCATTACCGACGAGGGCCTTGTGCTGGTCTAACACTAGTGCGTCATGGCGGGTGAAGACCCGCCATCCACGTCTTCCCCGACACACGGGCAGACAGACATGGATGGCCGGCCTGCGCCGACCATGACGGCGGAGCCGTCATGCCCGACAACCCCATGCGCAGTGCGACGATCTCGGTCCTGGTCGACAACGAGGCCGGCGTGTTGGCGCGCGTCATCGGCCTATTCTCCGGCCGCGGCTACAACATCGACAGCCTCACGGTCGCGCCGGTCGAAAGCGAGGGCGGCCGATCCCGGATCAACATCGTGACCTCCGGCACCGAGATGGTGATCGAGCAGATCAAGGCGCAGCTCGACCGCCTTGTGCCGGTGCATCGGGTCGCCGACCTGACGCGCGAGGGCCCGCACATCGCGCGTGAGATGGCGCTGATCAAGCTGGTGAGCACCGGCGAGCGGCGCGTCGAGGCGCTGCGCATCGCGGACGCATTCCGCGCGCGCGTGATCGATGCCACGCATGAAAGCTTCGTGTTCGAACTGACCGGCGCCACGGACAAGCTCGATGCGTTCATCGAGCTGATGCGACCGCTTGGTCTGGCCGAAGTATCGCGCACCGGCGTGGCGGCGATGGCGCGCGGCGTGCGAACGATCTAGGGTAATCTTGATAGCAGGAGCGAGTGAGATGCGCGTTTACTATGACCGCGACGCCGACGTGAACCTGATCAAGGGCAAGCGTGTCGCCATCATCGGCTATGGCAGCCAGGGTCATGCCCACGCCAACAACCTGAAGGAGAGCGGCGTCAAGGACGTCGTCGTCGGCCTGCGGGCGAAGTCCGGCGGTGTCGCAAAGGCCGAGGCGGCCGGTTTGAAGGTGATGGATCCGGCCGACTGCGCAAAATCGGCCGATGTGGTGATGGTGCTGACGCCGGACGAAGGCCAGGGCGATCTGTACCGGGACAAACTTGGGCCGAACATGAAAAGCGGCGCGGCACTTGCGTTTGCGCACGGGCTGAACGTGCATTTCAATCTGCTCGACCCGCGCCCCGATATCGATGTGTTCATGATCGCGCCGAAAGGTCCGGGGCATACGGTGCGTAGCGAGTATCAGCGCGGCGCCGGCGTGCCGTGCCTGGTGGCGGTGGCGCAAAACCCGTCGGGCAACGCCATGGAGGTCGCGTTGTCCTACGCCTCGGCGATCGGCGGCGGCCGTGCCGGCATCATCGAGACGACCTTCAAGGAGGAATGCGAGACCGACCTGTTCGGCGAGCAGACCGTGCTGTGCGGCGGGCTCGTGGAACTGATGAAGGCCGGCTACGAGACGCTTGTGGAGGCCGGCTACGCGCCCGAGATGGCGTATTTCGAGTGCGTGCACGAGGTGAAGCTGATCGTGGATCTGGTCTATGAGGGCGGCATCGCCAACATGAACTACTCGGTCAGCAACACCGCGGAATACGGCGAGTACATGTCCGGCCCCCGCATCGTCAACGACGCGACCAAGGCCGAGATGAAGCGCGTGCTGGCCGACATCCAGTCCGGAAAATTCGCGCGCGACTGGATGCTGGAGAACAAGGTGAACCAGACGAGCTTCAAGGCGATGCGCCAGCGGCTGGCCGAGCATCCGATCGAGCAGGTCGGCGAGAAGTTGCGGGCGATGATGCCATGGATCGGCAAGAACGCGCTGGTGGACAGATCGCGCAACTGACTGTGCGGGAACTCTTTGTCGGCGCGGCGAGTTTCCTCCCGTCATGCTGACTACCTTCACCTGCGATGGCACCGTTCTACAGCGTAGCTCGGAGCCATCCGACGCGGCGCTTCGCGAGGCAGTCTGGATCGAGCTGCTCAACGCGAGCGAGGACGAGATACGACGCGTCGACGCCATGACCGGCGACCATGTGCCCACCGAAGCCGACCTGCGCGAGATCGAGAGTTCCAGCCGGCTGTCCGTGGCGAACGGCGTGCTCACGCTGAGCCTGCCACTGGTCACCCGCCTGGACGGTGACCCGCAGCCGGTTCCCGGTGGGTTTGTGTTGTCACAGCAGCGGTTGATCACCATCCGCTTCGCCGCCAGCACCGTGTTCGATGGGTTCGCCGAGCGCGAGATGCAGGCCGGCACGCCCGACCGTACCGGCGCGCATCTTTTTGTCGGTCTGCTGGAGGCGATCGTCGATCGGCATGCCGATGCACTGGAACTGATCCGCGATGATCTCGACGCGATCTCGCACCGTATCTTCCGCGATGCGGTCAGCATCGGCGGCAGCCGGCGGGAGGACCGCATGCTCCGCGAAACCCTGGCGGCGATCGGTCGCAAGGGTGATGTCATATCGTTCATCCGCGACAGTCAGGTGGGCGCCGCGCGAATTGTTCCCTATGTGCTGAGCACCGCCGCGGACTGGCTGCCGCAGGACCTGAAGCCTCGGCTTGATACACTGCGTCAGGACATCGCGTCGCTGAACGACTTCGACACGCATCTGAACGACAAGCTGCAGTTCCTGCTGGATGCCACGCTGGGCTTCATCAACATCGCGCAGAACAATGTGATGAAGGTGCTGACGGTGGCCTCGGTCGTCGGAATCCCGCCGGTCCTGATCGCCGGCATCTACGGGATGAACTTCAAATCCATCCCGGAATACGATTGGGCCTGGGGCTATGCCTACGGCCTGGCTCTGATCGTGGTGTCGGGAATTGTGCCGCTGGCCATATTCCGTTGGCGCAACTGGATCTGACGGAGACTGTCATGGATCGGATGGTTGTATCGCAGGCCGATATCACGAAGCTCGCCGTCGATGCGATCGTCAATGCGGCAAACGAGTCACTGTTGGGCGGCGGTGGCGTGGACGGTGCGATCCATCGCGCCGCCGGGCCGGAGTTGTTGGAAGAATGCCGCACCCTCGGCGGCTGCCCGACCGGGCAGGCGAAGATTACCAAGGGCTATCGTCTGCCGGCGAAGTTCGTGATCCATGCGGTGGGGCCGCGCTATCGTGACGGAACGCATGGTGAGCCGGAGTTGCTGGCGAGTTGCTATGCCGAGAGCCTCAAACTTGCGATGGTGAATGGTGTGCGTTCGATTGCTTTCCCCGCGATCAGCTGCGGCATCTACGGCTACCCGATACCCGACGCGGCAAGCATCGCGGTCAGGGCGGTCGCGGACTTTCTGGCCGCAAACGACCCAATCCAGTGCGTGATCTTCGCCTGCTTCGGCCAGGATGTGATGGCGGCTTATCAAACGGCGCTGCGGTAGTTCGGCCGAGGACCCCTCCCCCCAACCCCCTCCCGCAAGGGAGGGGGAGTTTGTATTTGGCGTCCCCTCCCCTTGCGGGAGGGGGTTGGGGGAGGGGTCCGCCGCTCAGTAGATCGTCGCCTTCAATCGCTCCGGATACGCTGCATCGTACTCCGCCCCGCCAACCCGGCCGCGCGTGATATCCGCCAGTATCGTACCGCTGCTCGGCAAACTCCGTCGTTCGATATGCTTCGCCGAGTTCCACAGATCCGACCGCACCAGCGCCTTCGGGCACTGGAAATACACCCGCTCGACATGCACCACGATCACCGAACGCGGCAGCTTGCCCTGCGCAGGGAAGCGCGCGAGCAGGTCGGGATCGACCGAAATCTCGGCTCGCCCGTTCACCCGCAGCGTCTCGGCGACGCCGGGTATCAGGAACAGCAGCGCGATGCGCGGATCGGCGATCAGGTTGCCCAGGCTGTCGGTGCGGTTGTTGCCGCGTCGATCCGGGATCAGCAGCGTCTTCTCGTCTTCCACCACCACAAATCCGGGCGGGTCACCGCGCGGGGAGACATCCAGACCATCCGGACCGCTGGTCGCCATCACCATGAATGGCGATGCCGCGATCATCGCGCGATAATGCGGATGCACATGATCCACCTCCTTGGCGATCGCGCCCTCGGAGGGTTGGCCGTACAGTGTCCGCAACGCCGCAGCATCGGTGACCAGGTGGGCGTCCTGCATGCCGTCCATCGCCGCCTCGCAACTTAATTCCGGTCGCCATCGTCACTGAGTTTCCCAGCAGAGGCAAGGCTGGCGTGCTACGGTGGTGCACGATTGGTCGCGAGGATCGGTGGGTGCAGGCGTGGTGGTCGGGTAACGCGGCTGAGCTGCTGGCGAGCGAGCCAGAGGCAATTGTACAGCGCCTCGCCGTGCGGTTGGTCGAGACGCATCATCTGAACCGCGACACGCAGCTCTACGCCTGGCGGCAGCAGATCACGCTGCTGCGCACCGCATTGCGCGGGTTGCCTGGCACATGGCGCGTACTGTTCGAATATCCGCTGCTCCGTTTGGGGCGACGGATCGACACTGTTCTGCTCACCGAGGCCGGCATCCTGGTTTTGGAATTCAAGGTCGGTGCAACGACGATCAGCACGCTCGATCGTCAGCAGACCGAGGACTACGCACTCGATCTGTTCGATTTCCACGCGGAGAGCCGTGGGCATCCCGTTGTGCCGATCCTCGTGCCGACGCAGGCGATTCCTCTTGCGGTTCAATGGCCGTTGCTCTGGCACGGCGTCACTCCGGTGTTCGTCGCGTCCGCAGCCACGCTGGGACCACTGCTGCGAGATGTCTCGGTACGCATCCCTGTGCCGGTGCTGCCGCTCGATGCTCGCGCCTGGGAAGATGCGCCGTACCGGCCGGTGCCAACGATCGTCGAGGCGGCAACGATGCTGTACAATCGGCACGGGGTAGGAGACATTGCGGCGGCGCGCGCCGATGTCGGCAATCTTGGCCATACCACGACTGCCATCAGACAAACCATCGACGCGGCGCGTTCGACCGCTCGGCATGAGGTGCTGTTCGTAACCGGCATCCCCGGCGCGGGGAAAACCCTGTGCGGCCTGAACGCGGTGTTCGGTGCGGTAAGCGGCGCCGCGTTCCTGACCGGCAATCTGCCTCTGGTCCATGTGATGCGCGAAGCGCTGGCACGCGATGCACACGAACAGGGACGCAGCCTCCGCGTCGCGCGCCAGGAGACCGAAAGTGCAATCCAGCCGTTGATCGGCTTCCTTCGCGACATTCTGCCGCGAACCGAACCGCCGCACGAGCACGTCGTTGTGTTCGACGAAGCACAGCGCGCATGGGATGCCGAGTTTGGTCGACGCAAGTTCGGCCATGCGCAAAGTGAGGCCGCACTGTTTCTCGACATCATGCGCCGTCATCGTGATTGGGCGGTGATCGTCGCACTGGTTGGCACGGGCCAGGAGATCAACACCGGCGAAGCGGGTCTCGCCGCATGGGGCGAGGCGCTCGCCGCTCGCCCGGAGTGGCGCGTGCGTGCACCGGCTGGTGTCCTCGGCGTGCGCGATCCGCGCCAGCGTTTATTCGACACCCTGCCGGACGGTATGCAAATCGACCCTGCCCTACACCTGAATGTTCCGGTCCGATCGATCCGATCCACTGCTGCCGCACCTTGGGTGGATGCCGTGCTGTCAGGTGATGCCGGGCAGGCGGTCGCCATTGCCAATGCCGCAGGTGGAGTGCCGTTCCTTCTGACGCGCTCCCTCCCGGATGCGCGCACTGCACTGCGCCGACTGGCTCGTGGGACGCGCCGCGCCGGTTTGATATGCAGTGCCGGAGCGCGGCGGTTGGTGGCGGACGGGATCTGGCCGAACTTCCCGCATCTCGATGCGGCGGCAATCGCCAACTGGTTCCTGCGTCGCTGGCCAGACGTCCGCGCATCCGACGCTCTGGAGCTGCCAGCAACGCAATTTGCGTGTCAGGGACTGGAGCTTGACCATGTTGGCCTGTGCTGGGGAAATGATTTGATCCGCCGCAACGGACGGATCGAGTGGATCGCACGCAGCCTCGCCGGCACGCGTTGGCAGGAGCCGCGTGGCGAGGCGGCAATCGCATTTCAGATCAACACATATCGGGTGCTGTTGACCCGCGCACGCTATGAAACGGTGATCTGGGTTCCCCGAGGCGATGCTGCGGACGCGACCCGCGATCCTGCAACGTTCGATGCGATTGCGCGATTTCTGTGCGACTGCGGCGCCCAGCCGCTTGAGAACATATCAGAGCCCGAAACCGTGACAGACGTCACGCCGATGCTGCTGTGATGGCGATGAAACGCTACGCTCTCGTGTTGCTGCTTGGCCTCGTTGTAGCGGCGCCTGTCTTCGCCGCCGATCTGAAGCTCGCCACTTGGAACCTCGAATGGCTGACCGATCGCGGCGCGGGAGATACACGACTGCCGTCCGACGCACATCCGAAGCGTCCGGAGGACTTCGATGTCCTGAGCCGTTATGCCGCCGAACTCGACGCGGACGTGATCGCGATCCAGGAGGTGGACGGCTCCGCGGTGGCCGCGCGCGTTTTTCCGCCTGAGAGCTACTCGGTCCACATGACCCGCGACCATGTGGTCCAGCGTGTCGGCCTGGCGGTCAAGCGGGGCATTCGCTACAGTGTCAATCCCGACGTCACCGGACTGGATGTCGACCCCGGACATCAGTTGCGCAGCGGCGCCGATATCACGCTGGATCTGGCACACGGTTCGTTGCGCGTGCTTTCGGTGCATTTGAAAACGGGCTGCTTCGACGAACGCCTGACCCGCACGACACGCCGCACATGCGCCGAATTGAGCGCACAGATTCCCCCGCTGCAGGATTGGATCGCCGCGCGCAGCACCGAGGGCGTGCCGTTCGCGATATTAGGAGACTTCAATCGGCATATGGACGGGCGCGATCAGTTCTGGACTGCGCTGCGCAAGGCGTCGCCGCTCACGCGCGCAACCGAGGGCCGTGCAAGCCCGTGCTGGGGCGGCGAAGCCTTCATCGATCACATCCTGCTCGGCGGCGCCGCGCGAGAGTGGCTGCAGCCCGATACGCTGCGCGTGCTCACCTACCGCGAGACGGGCGACGCGTGGAAGGAACGCCTGTCGGACCATTGCCCGGTGTCGGTCCGCTTGCACGTCCCGGACTGAGCGCGTTGAATGACGCGACCGACGGAAGGAGGCTGCGGCATGAAGATCACCGGCATCACCACGAAGGAATTTCGCTGGCCGCGCCACAACCCGATCGCCAACGGCAAGCACACCTACACGCATGTCACCTTCGCCGTGGTCGAAATCGAGACCACCGAGGGCATCACCGGGATCGGACTTGGGGGCGGCGGCGAGATCGAGCGCGCCACCATCGCGCGACTGACGCCGATGCTGGTCGGTGAGGATCCGATCAATGTTGAGCGGCTGTGGCAGAAGATGTGGGAGCCGAAGCTGATCGGCCGTCGCGGTCTGACCACGCGCGCGATTTCAGCGGTCGATATTGGACTGTGGGATATCCGCGCCAAGTTCGCCAACCTGCCGCTTTACAAGTTGCTCGGCGGCTTCCGTGATCGGGTGCCGACCTACATCGCCGGCGGCTACTACGAGGAGGGCAAAGGATTTTCCGAGCTTGCGCGCGAGATGGAAGACAACGTGCGTATAGGCGCGCGGGCGGTAAAAATGAAGATCGGCGCGGTGCCGATTGCCGAGGACGTGGCACGGGTTCGCGTGGTGCGCGAAGCGGTCGGCCCGGATGTCAAGCTGATGGTCGATGCCAACTGCGCCTACCGCTATTACGAGGCGATCCAGATCGCCAGGCGCATCGAGCAATATGACATATTCTGGTTCGAGGAGCCGGTGGCGCCAGACGACTACGACGGTCACCGCAAGCTGGCGCAGGCAACCAGCATTCCGATCGCGACCGGCGAGAACGAATACACCCGTTACGGTTTCCGCGACCTGATCAAGCACGAGTGCGCGGCGATCTTGAACGCGGATGCGAAGGTGCTGGGCGGCGTCACCGAGTTCATGAAGGTTGCGGCGCTCGCGCAGGCCAACGACCTGGACATCGCGCCACACGGCTCGCAGGACATCCACGTGCATCTGGTTTCGGCGATCTCGAACGGATTGATCCTGGAGTTCTACCGCGACACGGTTGATCCGATGTGGGGACGCGTGTACCGCCACACCTTGCGGCTGAACGACGATGGCACGGTGAGCCCGCCCGACGTGCCCGGCATCGGCGCCGACCCGAACTACGAGTCGCTGGCCAAATTCCGCGTGGCCTGAGACAGAAGGACATCATCATGGCGAAGATACTGATCATCCACGGTGCCGGGATGAATATGCGCGGCAAGGTGCAGACCGAGATATTTGGCCCGATGACACTGCCGCAGTACGACGAGCGCATCCGCGGTTACGCCGCCGAACTGGGGGTCGATGTCGAGATCTTTCATTCGAACATCGAGGGCGAGGTCGTGAACAAGCTCTACGATGCGAACGATCGCGGCTTCGACGCAGCCCTGTTCAACCCGGCGGGATTCTCGCGCGGCTATCCGGCGCTGGTTGCGGCGATCTCTCAGGTGAAGTTTCCAGCCATAGAGCTGCACATCTCGAACCCGGTGCGGCGCGGGCCCGTCTCCGACACCGCGACGGTAAGCCAGGGCATGGTCACTGGCTTTGGCATCGCCGGCTACTATCTGGCGTTGCGGGGCCTCCGCGACATGCTGGCGAAATAGCCCGAGCCGACGCGCCTTGCGCCGCCTGCCGAAGCAGGGCACATGGCGCCCATGACGATGCCCGTGACCCGGACTGTCGCGCTGATCTGCGCGCTCGCGGCAGGTTTTGCGCTTGGGCTGGCGCTTGCCTCGGAATACTGGGGCGGCCTCGTGCCATGCGCGCTCTGCCTGTTGGAACGGTGGCCATACCGCGTGGCGATTGTGCTTGCACTCGTGGCAATCGTTGTCCCACGCGGTGTCGCACGGCTACTGTTGCTGCTCGTGCTGGTGTCGATGCTGGTTGCCGCGGCGCTCGCAGTCGTACATGTCGGGGTGGAACTGCACTACTGGCCGAGCCCTTTGCCCGAATGCGTCGCGCCGCGCTTCAGCGGCGGATCGATCGCCGAGCGACTGGCGCAGTTGCCGGCGCGGCCCGCCAAACCGTGCGAGGACGCCACGTATCTGATCCCGGGTCTGCCGATATCGATGGCGGCGATGAACCTTCTGTATGCGCTGGCGTTCGCGATTGTGCTCGGTGGATTCCTGTGGCTTGAGCGGAGGCGCACCGCATGAGTGGCACCCGACAATGGCTACCCGGCGATCCGCCGCCCGAGGCCAAGATCGGACGGATGCTTCGTGTGGACCATGCCGGCGAATACGGTGCGGCGCGTATCTATGCGGGTCAGCTCGCCGTGCTGCGACGCAGCGACAAGGCGCCAGCGCTGCGCGAGATGCAGGCGCAGGAGCAGCAGCATCTCGATCGATTCGCCGATTTGATCGTGCGCCGCCGCGTGCGGCCGACGGCGATGCTGCCGTTGTGGCATTTTGCCGGCTTCGCGCTCGGCGCGGCGACCGCCGCGTTGGGCGAGCGCGCGGCGATGGCCTGCACCGTGGCCGTTGAGGACGCGATCGAGGCGCACTACGCGGGTCAGATTGCGGCGTTGGATGATACCGAACACGAGTTGCGCGCCACATTGGAAAAGTTCCGCGACGATGAGCTGGCGCACCGCGACGTCGCACTGCGAAACGGCGCGGAACAGGCGCCTGGCTATCGGCTGCTCTCGGCCGCGATCAGGCGTGGCTGCAGGGTGGCGATCCGCATCAGCGAGCGCATATAGTCAGCGCGATGGACCGGCTCCTCGTCCGCGGCATCGAGTTGGAGGTTCTGCGCAAGGGCGCGGGGCATCCGATCCTGCTGCTGCACGGTCCGCGGACGATTGAACCGGGTGCGCGCTTTGTCGAACTGCTGTCCGCGCATGCCCAGATCATCGCGCCGTCGCATCCGGGCTTCGGCCATTCGCCGCGACCCGCCGACTTCGACACGGTATACGATCTTGTGCATCTCTATCTCGACCTGATCGAGGCACTGCCGCACGAGAAGATCACTCTGGTCGGCTGCTCCTTCGGTGGCTGGCTGGCCGCCGAGATCGCCGCTGCGTGCTGTCATCGTCTGGATCGGCTGATCCTGGTCGATGCGTTGGGAATCAAACTTGGCGACCGCGAGAGCCGCGACATCCTCGACCTGTTCAACACCTCGCCCGCGGAGGTGCTGCGCCGCAGCTGGCACGATCCGGTGAAATGGACGCCGGACTTCAACGCCATGTCGGATGATGAGCTGGTGGTGCACGCGCGCAACTGGGACGCACTGTGCCTCTATGGCTGGCAGCCGTTCATGTACAACCCGCACTTGCCGCGCTGGCTGAGCCGTATCGCCGTGCCGACGCTGGTGCTTTGGGGTGCGAGCGATGGCGTGGTTTCACCTGATTACGGGCGAGCCTATTGCGCCCGCATTCCCGGCGCACGGTTCGAGCTGATCCCAGAGGCCGGCCACTACCCGGAAATTGAACAGCCCGAGGTTTTTGCTGCGCGCGTCGCGGCGTTCCTATGATTGGGAGATGCTTTCATGACGCGAAAGCGAATTGAATGGTATGTCCGGCACCTGGTGTTTTGTCTTGCAGCGATCAGTCCTTTGTTGGCGCTGCCGTCCTATTCCGCGGAACCGCCGCTGGTGCTGGAGCGGACGATTGCGCTGCACGACGTGCGCGGCCGGATCGATCACATGGCGATCGATCTCCCCCGCAAGCGCCTGCTGGTCGCCGAACTCGGGAATGACAGCGTCGATGTGATCGACCTTGCAGCGGGCGTGGTGGCACACCGGATCACCGGCCTGCGCGAGCCGCAGGGTGTCGGCTATGCGGAGAGTGCGGACGTCATCCTGATCGCCAACGCCAAGGACGGTTCGGTGCGGCTGTTCAACGCCGCGGATTTTTCCCCCGCAGGCAGCGTGGCGCTCGGTGACGACGCCGACAACGTTCGAATCGACCCGCGCAATGGGCTTGCGGTTGTAGGCTATGGCGGTGGCGGTCTGGCGATCATCGATCCTCGCTCGCACGCGAAAATTGCTGACGTCCGATTGCCGGCGCATCCGGAGGCATTCCAGATCGATCCGCAGACGGGCCGCGCCTACGTCAACATTCCGGGTGCTCTCCAGATCGCGGTGGTTGACCTGGACGCACGGCGCATTGTGGCAAACTGGCCGATGCGAGATGCAAGTGCCAACTTCCCAATGGCGCTCGATCCATCGCAGTCGCTGCTTGCCAGTGTGTTCCGTTCGCCGCCTTCGCTTCTGTTGCTGGATGCGGGCACCGGTGCCGTGCGGCAGCGATTGCCGGCGTGTGGCGATGCCGACGATGTGTTCTTTGATACATCGCGGGCGCGCATCTATGTTAGTTGCGGCGCCGGCGAGCTGGGGGTGTTCCGTCGCGATTCATCCTGGCAGGAGTTGGAGACGGTGCGCACCGCGTCCGGCGCGCGTACGTCGCTGTTCGTGCCACAGCTGGACCGTCTGTACGTCGCCGAACGCGCTGGGTTGGTGGGATCGGAAGCGGCGATCCGTGTGTATCGGGCTGCGCCTTGAGCCCGATTTGGACCGCGATCCCCTCGTCATCCCCGCGAAAGCGGGGATCCAGTTGCTGCCTGGGTCCCCGCTTTCGCGGGGATGACGACAGAGGGCGGGGATGACGACAGAGGGTTGACACGTCATCGTCAACCGACGCACTAACTCCGCCTCGAGCCCTTACGCCGACATGAATGCGACCGCGTCGTCCTCAAACACCGCACAGGTGAGCCTGCCGCCGCAACCGGCACCGGTATCGAGGCCAATGCGGTTGGGTTTGATGGTCGGCGCAGGGCTCGCGGAATGGCCGTGCACGATGATTGCACCAAAATCCTGTTCGCTCGCGAGGAAGCTCTGGCGAATGCCGAGCATGTCATCCTCGGCCTGCCGATCGAGCCGGACGTCGGGCCGTATGCCGGCGTGGACGAACAGATAGTCACCGTCGCGATGCTCGAGGCCGAGGCGTTGCATGAATTCCAAATGGGCGGCCGGCACTCTGGCGTGCCAATCGCTGCGCGGCAGGTCTGCGTCGATGCCCCAACTCGCAAGCGTGGCCTCGCCTCCCGTGTGCAGCCAATCCGTTGCCGCCGCGCCATCGCCTGACAGCGCATCCAGTGCCGTGCGCTCGTGATCACCCATCAGGTTCACGGTCGCCAGCCCCGCGATCGGCGCCCCCTCGGCGAGCAGTCCAAGTACGCCGGCGCTGTCGGGGCCGAAATCAATGTAGTCGCCAAGATGCACCAGTACCGCGGAGACGGGCGGTCGCACAACGAGGTCGGTGACGATCGCTGCGTGCAACTGCCGAAGTTCTGCGAGACAGCCGTGGATATCGCCGATCGCATAGACCCTGCGGCCTCGCGGCAATCTGCCCGGCGCCAGCACGAACGCAAGGGACGCAGGGTCCGCGGTGGCAATGCGCGGCGGACGCCAGGTCGGCACGGCAGTTGCGTCGAGTTCGGTGCGTGTGCGGGGCCGCGAGAGGCGGCGAACGGGACGTCGCATGCGGCGCACTATGCCGTGTGCCGCAGCGTGTGGGCAATGGAACGATCCGCCCTACACCTCCCTGCAACGGGCTGCTAGGCTTGCCTTCCGGGCGACAAAAGATCGGAGGAAACCGTTGGCGAAGATCACATTCCCCGTCGAGGCGGGCCACATCATGCTGTTCGCGCGCGCCATCGGCGACACCAATCCCGTCTATCAAGATGCCGATGCGGCAAAACGCAGCGAGGTCGGCGGCATCATCGCGCCTCCCACATTTCCGCAGGCGGTGGCTCAGTTCGATCCGGACTATCCGCTTCGGTGGCGTCCGGGACAGCCCTGGTTCGGTTCAGGCAAGACGCCGAGCGGGGTGGAGGAGCGGCCCTCCGGCGGCGGCGGGCTGCATGCGGAGCAGCACTTCGAATATCACCGCCCGCTGCGTCCGGGCGATGTGCTGACAGTGGAATCCAAACCGGGCAATACCTGGGAGCGCGAGAGCAAGCGTGCCGGCAAGCTGACCTTTCGCGAACGCGTCACGGAATATCGCGACCAGAAAGGCGAGCTGGTGGTTACCGCGCGCAGCGTCGGCGTGACCACGGAACGTCCTGTGGAACAGAGCTGAGGAGGGATCGAGCGCCATGGCACTGAAGGCGAGCCAGCTCAAGGTCGGCGACACGCATGTCGAACGCGTGGTGGAAAACCTGACGCGCACCGAGATCGTGATGTATTGCGGTGTCTCCGGCGACTACAACCCGCTGCATGCCGACGAGGTCTATGTCACGCAGAAGGCGGGCTATCCCACTGTCTTCGCGCACGGCATGCTGACCATGGGACTGACCGGCAAGATGCTCACCAACTACGTCGGCGACGGCAGGCTGACCAAGTTTGGCGTGCGCTTCACCAATCAGGTCTGGCCGGGCGACGATCTGGATTCCAAGGCGACAGTCGCCGCGATTCGTGAGGAAGGCGGGCAGCATTTTGTCGATCTGACTCTTTCCACCACCAATCAGGACGGCAAGGAGGTCGCCAGCGGAAGCGCGACCGCACGGATCGATTCCTGAACCTGATAGTGAAGGAACATCCGCGTGCGTCGCACAGCAGCCAGTGCGCCAGACGCGCACCGGAACTGGATCGCGTTACCGACGAAGCTTACTGCTCCAATGGGGTGATCCAGGGCGCCGAGGAGACACCGTTCTTCCGACGACGAGCGCGTGCGTCGGCTTGCGATGACCCTCAGACCGCGCCGTCTCGCCGCAGCCCTTCCACCTCCGCTTCGCTCAAGCCCAGCCAGGCGCCGAGCACCTGGGCGGTGTGCTGACCAAGTACCGGGGAGGCCACAACTTTCGACGGTTTGCCGTCCACACGTACCGGCCACGCCGGCATCTTGAAGTCGCCATGCACCGAATGATGCATCACCTGCATGATGCCGCGCTGCTCGAAGCTGGGATCGTTCTGTAATTCCATCGTGTCGAGCACGGCGCCGGCGGGAATGCCAGCGGCGCCGATCAACTGCATCGCCTCCTGCTTGGTGTGATGGCGTGTCCATTCGGCGATCACCGCGTCCACTTCGGGCTCGCGCTCCAGCCGGTCCATCGGCGTCGCATAACGCGCATCACCGATCAGGTCCTCGCGGCCGACCAGCTTCAGCAGCCGGTCCCAGTGATCGGGATTGGCGCGGCTCGTCATCAGATAGACGTAGTCGTTCGGCCCGCCGGGCTTGCACGGATACAGCCCCATCGGGGCGTTGCTCACGCCCGGAACCTTGTCGCCACCGCGCTGCGCGGGTTTGCCGGTAAGCCCCTGTGTGGCGAAGTTGATGCGCATGTAGTGCAGCATCGCATCCTGCATCGCCACCTGAAGCCGGCGCCCCTGCCCCGTCGCGTCGCGCTTGCGCAGCGCACCCAGGATGGTGATCGCCATCAGCATTCCCGTTCCGGTGTCGCCCACCGAGATGCCCGGACGCATCGGCGGCCCATCGGGCGCGCCGGTCACGCTGAACGTGCCGCCGCAGGCCTGCGCGATCATGTCGAAGGCGAGGTTGTGCTCGAACGGGCTGCCTTCGCCGAAACCCTTCACCTGGGCGTAGATGATGCCGGGATTCAGTTCACGCACCACGTCATAGCCGAGCCCGAGCCGCTCAATCGTGCCGGGCGCGAAGTTCTCGACGCAGACGTCCGCCTTGCGCAGCATATCCTTCACCAGGGCAAGGCCGCGCGGCAATTTCAGGTTCAGCGTGATCGACTTCTTGTTCGCGTTGAACACGTGGAAGTAGTACGGATCATCGTCGGGCTGTCCCGGCCGTAGCCTGCGCCCCGGATCGCCCATCTTCGGGTTCTCGATCTTCACCACCTCGGCGCCGAGCCAGGCGAGCGCCTCGGTGCAGGAGGGACCCGCTTCGAACTGGGTGAAGTCCACGACACGGACACCGGACAGAAGATCCAGTTCGGCACTGTTTTCCTGCATGGTTCGCGGTTCCTTCAGCTCGATGCGCGATACGATCGCGCTCGCCGGTGCAAGGCTGCCACAAGCGAACGGCATCTACAAACTGGCTGACCTACAAGGCACTAGCTAGTGCCTCGGCACAGCGGTTTTGACAGGTTGCCGGAGCGTTCTTCCAGGCCGCCCGAAGGCACAACCGCCCGGTTTTAATGAGGAGGATCGGCTTGCTGCAGAAGGACCGCTATGGGTCGTTGGCGGTCGTTCCAGATCATCTCTTCGGCGCGTTCAATACGTGCGACCACACCGGGCGAAACGCAGGCTGATCGCCGGCTCTGTCGGCTATTGGACCAAGCGGGCCCGCAGCACGGCGTATTCCTTTTCCGAGATCGAACCGCTCGACTTAAGCCGATCGAGCTTCTCAAGCTCGTCCGCCGCGCTGAAGCCCACCAATTGGCGCAATTCTTCGCGCGCATGTTGGGTACGTGCCTGGTTTCGCTCGGCCATGCCTCGTCCCTGCGTCAGCAGGTAGGCGAATATGCCGATATAGGGCAATACGATCAGCAAGATCACCCAGAGCACCTTGGTAAGCCCGGACACGTCATGGCGGCGGAACAAGTCGCCAGTGATCGTGATCAGCAGCCAGAACCACAAAATGAAAATGAAGATAGCAAAGACATCGGCCACAAAATTCGTGAACGTAAAGCCTCCATTAAACAACATGAGCGTTCTCCAACATTTTTTACCGACATTCCCCAGACGGTCGCCGCTTCGCCAAACCAGAACGGACGGTAGTCGTCGTCACAGGCTTGTGGCAAGATGTTGCCGCGCAGATTCCCGCCGTCGCCCGCACTGTGGTGCTATAATCGCCAAGATGCCGCGTCACCATGATCCATGGCCGACATTTGCACGCGCACCTCCGCCGCTGCCTGGCGTCCCAGATTGATTAGTTGCCTGGCCTTGGGCTACCAAGGTGAACAAGCCCTCTCGCAGAATGGGCCGCTCCGCTCTGTCAATAGCATTGGGCGGAAGCATCGCTGAAACACAGCAACCAGAGACGCCGGCTGATTCGCGGCGGTTGCGGACAACGGGCCCGTTGATAAAGTAGTGCCCACTCGGAGGATGCGTCTTGGCAACAATAATCTCCATCCTTGGTGGAGTGGGCCTGTTTCTTCTGGGCATGGCCGTGATGACTGACGGCTTGAAAGTACTCGCTGGCTCCGCCTTGCGTGGAGTGCTGGCGAAAGCGGCTGCGACGCCTATGCGCGGCACAATCTGGGGTGCGATCATCACCCTCCTTGTACAGTCATCCAGCGCCACGACCATGACGACCATCGGCCTCGTTAGTGCAGGACTGCTGACATTCCCTCAAGGCTTGAGCCTCGTCTTTGGAGCAAACATCGGTACGACGGGGACGGGATGGTTGGTGGCGCTTTTGGGCGTCAGGATTTCACTCACGGCGGCAGCGCTGCCAATCGTCTTCGTGGGGGCGCTGCTCAAACTCGTGGGTCGGGACCGGTGGGCCGGTGCGGGTAGCGCGATCGCCGGATTTGCGTTGATCCTGGTGGGGCTGACAACGCTGCAACAAGGCATGGGCGGACTGGCTGAGCAGTTGAACCCCGCGGATCTGCCCAGCGTCATCGGCGAGGCCGGTGTAGCGTGGTGGTCTGGGATTTTGGGTGTCCTGGTGTTGGTACTGGCTGGGATCGTGATGACGACGGTCATGCAATCGTCGACGGCCGCGATCGCCGTTACGCTCTCTGCCTTGTATGCTGGTGCTGTTGGGCTGGATCAGGCGGTGGCGCTGGTCATTGGCCAGAACATTGGCACAGCGACCAGCTCTGCGATGGCTGCGGTTGGCGCGAGTAGCACGGCGAAGCGGCTGGCTGTGGCGTATATTGCGTTCAAACTCGTGGCCGCCGTGGTGGCGCTGCTGCTTTTCCTTCCGACCGTTCGACTGATGATCCGAGCAGTGGACACTGTCGATGCTGTCACACTCCTGGCAATTTATCACACCGGGTATAACGTCGTGGGGGTCGCGATCCTGCTCCCTCTGATTGTTCCCTTCACCAGGATGATCGAGCGCCTCGTGCCAGAGCGGGGCAATCCCCTTACTCGCTGTCTTGATCCTGCGTCGCTGACGTCTACCATCGTCGCCGTGGAGGCAGGCCGCCGGACAGTTGCCAGCGTGCTCGGATCGCTTTGTTCGTCATCGGCTGACTGGCTTGAGAACACCTTGCGAGATGGGGCAGCCGCAAACACCGTTGACAATGCGATGCTGCATCAGACGTCGGATGCATTGCGGGAGACCCGCGCGTTTCTCTCACACGTGACCGATCAGCTGCCGTCGGACGAGGAGCAGCGATGGTTCATTAGCACGCTGCATGCCCTCGAACACACAATTCGGCTGGCCGACGCGCTCAAGGAGAACGTCAAGATCGGGCCGGATGGCGTTGACGGGCGGCGCGCCACCGTACTATGCGCGAAGGCCATGCGAGGCGCGTCTTCGATCGCCACCCACCTCGTGCATTCGCCCGTGCCGAAGAGCGAGGAGCCGCAATTCGGCACGTTGGGCGCAGGTCCTACCGAAACGGATGCTTCGCCTGCGGTATCGTCCGATAATTCGATCCCAAACATCGAGCACTACTCGACTGAACTGGCCGACGTCCTGCCGTTACATCGCCGCGCAACGCTCGAGTCGGTCGCATCCGGCACGCTGACTGCAGATGATGCCATTGCTCATGTCGAAGCGGTCCGCTTCCTTGACCGGCTCGCGCATCACGCGTGGCGCGCATCCGCTCATATTGCAGGTGCTATCGTGCAATACTGAACCATGCAAGCACTTTGGGGCAACGCTACGGCCCACCGATCCGGATCCTCGGATTCGTTCTCCCGGGTACCAACCGGCGGTGGTCCGCAATCGGCACGGGAGATGACCTATGACTGAGGCGAGGAAGGGCAAGCGGACCAGAGATGTCGAGGTGGTCGGTCAAACAGGCCATACCGGGAAGCTGAAGCGTGCGATCTATGAGCGCCAGCTTGCCAAGTTGCATGTTGAGTTGGTCAAGTTGCAGCGGTGGGTGGTCCACGAGGGGCTCAAGGTCTGCGTGGTGTTCGAGGGACGCGACGGCGCCGGCAAGGGAGGGACCATCAAGGCGATTACTGAACGTGTGAGCCCAAGGGTATTCCATCTGGTTGCATTACCCGCTCCGACCGAGCGAGAGAAGACGCAAATGTACGCGCAACGCTACATTGCGCACCTTCCCGCCGCTGGAGAGATCGTGATTTTTGACCGCAGTTGGTACAACCGGGCTGGTGTCGAGCGGGTAATGGGGTTCTGTACGGAGGATCAGGCAAAACGCTTCCTCCAGATCGTCCCGGAGTTTGAGCACGTGGTTGTCGAGTCGGGTACGATCCTGCTGAAGTACTGGCTCGAGGTGAGCCACGAAGAGCAAACCAACCGACTCAAGGCACGCATCAATGACGGGCGGAAGACTTGGAAGCTGTCTCCAATGGATCTTGAGTCCTATCATCGCTGGTTCGATTATTCTCGTGCCCGCGACGAGATGTTCAAGGCGAGCGATACGGCGTGGGCGCCATGGTTCGTGGTTCGATCTGACGATAAGAGACGCGCGAGACTGAATGTCATCCGGCACCTGTTGGACCATGTTCCCTACGAAGCTTTGGCAAGTGACGACGTGACGCTGCCCAAGCGACAGCCTCCGGAAAGCTACAGCGAGCCAGATCATCCCCTCAAGCTCGTTCCGGAATATGACTGGACTGTAGAGAATTACCGACAATCGACCTGAACGTGCGCCCAGATGGAGCGAGTGCAATCGCCAGAGCTTCTCGGCGCTCGTTGTCGTTTCAGGTCCCCGCTTCTACCGCCGTGACAGTGCTGCGCAACGCGTCAGAGGAACGGATGATGAATTTCTCCGCTTCGACGATGAGGAAGAACAGGAGGCCGCCCAATAAGAGCCACGGCCATACCATGAGCGGGATTGCCTCGTTGCCGAACATGACCTGCAGCGGTGGCGCGTAGGTGAACAGAAGCTGCAGCACCACGACGGCGCCGATCCCGTAGAACAGATATCTGTTGTCGAGATGCGCCTTGAACGAGATCGACGAATCGAGCAGGTAACGGCTGTTCAGGAGGTAGAAGACCTGTCCTATGGTGATCGCGTTGACCGCGGCCGTCCGGGCGAGCTGGTCCGAGGCGCCCTGCGACTTTATCCAGAAGAATGTCAGCAGTGTGTAGGCAAGGAGCATCAGGCCAACAAATGCGACGCGCCAGATCCCGAAGCCCGTCAGGATCGGGCGGTCGACCGCGCGTGGTGGCCGATCCATCACGTCCAGTTCATGCGGTTCGAAAGAGATCACCAACCCCAACGCCACTGACGTAACCATGTTGACCCAGAGGACCTGCGGCGCGGTGATCGGCATGGTGAAGCCGAAGAAGATCGCCACCGCGATCACCAGTGCCTGCGCGACGTTCGTCGGCAGCATGAACAGAATAGCCTTCTCAATGTTGTTGTAAACTGTGCGACCCTCTTTCACGGCGGCGGTGATCGAGGCGAAGTTGTCATCGGCGAGGATCATCTCGGCCGCCTCCTTGGTAACCTCGGTGCCCTTGATCCCCATCGCGACGCCGATATCGGCTTTCTTCAGCGCGGGCGCGTCGTTGACGCCGTCACCCGTCATCGCCACGATTTGCCGGTTTGCCTGGATCGCCTTCACAAGGCGAAGCTTATGCTCGGGGCTCGCGCGGGCGAAAACGTCGACGTCGCGAACATGTTCCTGCAATGTGGCGGTATCCATCTCCTCGATCTCGGCACCGGTGATCGCGGTTGTTCCGTCGCCGATGTCGAGCATTCTGGCAATCGCCGCGGCAGTGATCCTGTGATCGCCGGTGATCATCGTGACGCGAACGCCGCCGCGGTGGCACTCCTTGACCGCTTCGACAGCCTCTCGGCGTGGTGGGTCCAGCAGCCCAATTAGCCCAAGCAGGACCAGGTTCCTCGGCAGATCCGCTGGCGTGAGACCGCCGTGCCCGACTCCGGGATTGTCGAGCCATGCCAGCCCCAAAACGCGCTCCCCCTGGCCGGCGAGTTTGTCCGACGCCTGTGCGAAGTATTCGCGATCAAGCGACACCCGCAGTCCACCCGCGGTCTGTTGCCGGTCACAGTGTTCAAGGATGACTTCCGGCGCCCCTTTCACCAGCAGCCGCGGCTCGCCATCGGCAGCCTGATTGAGCGTCGCCATGAACCGGTGTTCCGATTCGAACGGGATAGAGTCGAGCCGGGGATACGTCGCCCGCTCGACCTGCCGCGTCATCCCCAGCTTGTTCGCGAACGGGTAGAGCGCCCCTTCGGTCGGATCGCCCTCCACCTTCCAGTTGCCCTCCTGCTGGAACAGCTCCGCATCGTTGCAGAGCAGCGAGACGCGCCCCATCATCTCGAGAACCGCGTCGCGATCTGCCGGCTTCCCGTCTTTCCTGACGTCGCCCTCGGGTGCGTAGCCTTCGCCGGTGACCTGATATGCTGCGTCGGCGGTGACGGCCGATACGACCATCATCTCCATCAGCGTCAGCGTACCGGTCTTGTCGGAGCAGATGCGCGATACCGAGCCGAGGGTTTCAACCGCTGGAAGTCGGCGGATGACGGCGTTGCGCTGAGCCATTCGCTGGACTCCGATCGCCAGCGTGATCGTGATGATTGCCGGCAAGCCTTCCGGTATGACCGATACAGCGATGCCGACGACCGCCTGGAAGATATCGACAAAAGCCATACCCAGCCCCCACCTGCCGTAGGCGAAGACCAGCACACTCACAACCCCGAGGACGGCGGTGATCGCATAGCCGAATTGCTTGATCTGACGCAGCAGCGGGGTTTCGAGGGCGTCGACGCCAGCCAGCAATTGGTTGATACGACCGAGTTCGGTGCCACTGCCCGTCGCAACCACCACGCCTTTCGCGCGGCCAGACACCACCATCGTTCCGGAGAACGCCAGGCATTCGCGATCCCCAACGGTCGCGTTTGCAGAAACCGGGCCGGCCGTCTTTTCGGCCGGGACGGACTCGCCAGTCAGCGCGGCCTCTTCGGTGCGAAAGTTATTGACGTCTGTCAGTCGCAGATCTGCCGGAACCTTGTCGCCTGATTCCAGCAGTACCAAGTCTCCTGGCACAAGCTCATCCGCCGGGATCATGCGCGTCTCTCCGCCACGTATGGTCCGTGCTTCCGCGGACAGCATGTTGCGGATCGAGTCGAGCGCCTTCTCAGCCCTGCCTTCCTGGATAAAGCCGAGCAGTCCGTTCAGTACGACGACGCCGAGAATGATCGCTGCATCGATCCACAGGCTGAGCATCAGCTTGGTGAATCCCGCACCGAGCAGGACGTAGACCAGGACATTATTGAACTGCGACAAGAGGCGGGCGAGCGGCCCGCGCTTCCGGCCTTCAGGCAACCGATTGGGTCCAAATTCTTGCATACGGCTCGCGGCCTCTCCCAGATCGAGGCCCGCTTCAGTGCTGGTGGCGAGCTTTGTCACCACCTCGTCTGCTGACATCGCATGCCAGGCCAATACCGTACCAGCAGACCCGGCTGTCACCAATGTATCCATGGGCGTTCCCCGATTTGTCCGGCCCGGTTTGGCCTCCTGGGCCGACAGTTCAACAGCTCAGTTAGGCACCGGTGCAGGACATTGCCGTGTATCATCCGTCCGAGTCGAACAATGGCAGAGCTGCGCGGTAAAGAGTACCACAACCTACGCCAAAGCAGCACTGGCAGAACGAACTTCCAAGACTCGGCGGTAAGCGCATGTAGCTGCCCAGCCGACCCGCACTATTGTAGCAACGAGACAACCGGCGAGTACTTTGAGTGCAAGGCTTCAAACGGCCAGGACGACGACCAAAGCGATCGGTCCGCTCAGAAACAGAGCGACGAGATGCTCGAACTGCGCTGCAGCGATATACCGCGCCCGCGCTTCCATCGCGATGCGGTTGTTGCAGGCTATGGAGCAGCTTTCCCGTCGTCCTTTACCTGCGATGCCTCCCGCGTGGTATTCAGAGTCAGTCCCAGAATGGCGCAATGCGGTGGAATTTCCGCCAGGCGCGCGCAATCCGCTCGCGCGCGCGCCCACCATGCGCGCCAACGAAGCCCAGCACCACGCCGCTCGCGAAGGCCAGCCTGCTGCCTCCCAATTCGGCTAGCAAACTCTCGGCCACTGCTCCGTCGTTCAGTGCACCAAGCCGATCCTGCAGGGTTGCGAGCCGGCGAATGAACCTTTTGCTCGCTTTGCCAGCATACAGCGGGGCAAATATCTCCGCCGCATAGCGCAGCCGCTTGGCGCGTATTCGTATGGCGTGAAGTTCACCCGGTTCGAGCGTCTCGATGTCGCCTTCCAGCTGTGCCAGCCGCTCCAACCTGCGGTTCAGCACAACACGGGCGAAGTCGTTCAGCGGGCTGGCCAGTTCGTTCTTCTCCGCCTCGCCAAGCGTTGCCTGCCACGCATCGCCACCGGCAAGGCACGCGAGTTCGATCCCCAGGCGGCGGAACTCCGCACCCTGAAGATAAGTGCGCAGCTCTGCGTTGCAGGCGAGGCGACGCCGTTCTGCCGCCGCCAGCAAGCGGTGCAGGTTCCGCTCGGTCGGGAAGGCTGCGCCTACCTTCGCACCGGTCTCCGTCACGAACACATCCCAGTCACGCGTGGGCCCCAGCCGGGATGCAAGCGCCTTCAGATGAGCGTTGACCGCATCGACGGAGGGACATCGCACCGCGCGGCGGAATACCGTGATCGCCGAACGCAGACGGCGCACCGCGACACGCATCTGGTGCACCGGCTCGGGACCGTCCCGCCCATCGGCCGCCAATGAGGCGAAGTAAAGAGTCACGTCGGCCAGATGGCCGGCGACACGGGCGAAGGCGGCTGCGACGGAAAGTCCGGCGGGCAATTCGGGCGGACCCTCGTGCCGCGGCGCCGAGGGCATGGCACGCGTGACCGAAAGTGCCTCGGCCGCCAGACTTGCACGCGGCACAGCCACGCGCAGCTCTCCGGCCATTGCAAGGGCAATGGCCAGTATGGCCGGTTCCGCGCCTGCCAGCACGATGCGACTGATGCGATGTTCCGCCGCGACCGCGCGGATTGCACCGTTCAGGAGGGTAAGGGTGACCGGTTCCTGATCGACTACCAGTGGCAGGGTCAGCCCGCGTCCCTCGAATGCCGCCACCGGAACCAACGGGTCGGGGAGCGTGTGCCCGAGCATAGCCTGCGAGCGGCCCTCCGCCAGGACCGGAGCCGGTGCGCCGGGCGGCCAGCGCTCGCCATTGGGATGCAGCCGCTCAACCCGCCACCCCGGGCGCTGTTCGGCGATAATGAGGCCCTGTTCGGCGAGCGCACCGTCGATGCCGTCGTGCCAGACGATCCTGATCGCCCGGGAGCGTGCCCTGCCTGCCCTCAGTGGTGCGAGGAGTGCGAGCCGAGGCAGGCGCGCCGCATCGTCGGGATCCAGGCCAAGCTCCAGCTGCATGCGCTCAGGCCGACGACCCCAATGCGTCGCCGTCGCGCAGGTCGCGCGGTGCGAGAAAGCGCACCAGGCGGCCACCGCCGGCATCGAGCTGATGCCAGGGACCGGCTACGGCAAATTCTGCCAGGGCACCTGTCGGGAATCCCGCGGCGATGCGCTTGGCCATCTCGCCCGGGCCACCGTCGCCATGGCTGCCGGCCAACATGACGGCAAGCTCGTGCATGCCCGGATTGTGGCCGATCAGCAGCACGCTGCGGACGGTCTCGTTCACGTCATGCAACACCCCGAGCAACTCCTTGGCACTCGCCAGGTAGAGCGACTCCATTGGCTCGATCAGGGGCGTGTCATCCCAGGGTTCCAGCTTCGCGAGTGTCTCCTGCGTGCGCCTCGCGGGCGACACGAGCACCATGTCGGGCGCAAGGCCGAGGTCGCGCATTGCCTCCCGCATCGCGGCGACCGAACGGCGTCCGCGCTTGTTGAGGGGACGGTCGCGGTCCGGCAGTGCTGCGTCGTCCCAGGAGGACTTGGCGTGCCGCAGGAGCAGGAGTTGGTGCATGCTGCAAGGAGGTCCGACGCTGGCAAAGGCGGACTCTGACACGCCGACGCGGACTTGTCGCGCCCCGTCGCGCCTCACCCTCGTCGCGCCTCGGGCCCTTATGCCCCGACAAATCCTGAACTAGCGACGGCTCGGGCTGGCCTGGGCAGTGCGGGTCGGGACAGGGCAGGCCATCAGTTCGATAGGCTGGGGCAAGGCCTTGCTGGCGGCATAACCCGCCAGGTCGGAGCCCTTCCGCAGTGCCAGCACCTCCGTGAAGATGCCAACATTCTGTTGGCAGAACAGAGTTCCCTGCTTGATCCCGCTCTCCGACTGGGTGTTCGCCAGGCTGGTGATGTAGTCGTCGTGCTCGTGCTGAGCGCGTCCGCCGCCGAACTTACGGGCAAAGTAGGCTTGCAAAGCTCGCTCCTGCGCCATCAGGTCGCCGCGGAAACGCAGGACGAATTCGTTGTAGCGGTCCTGCTGATTGCAGGTGAGCGCCGTCACCATCAGCTTGCTTTTGAGGCCGGCGATATCAAATGCCGACACATCGGCGGGTTTCGCGCATTGCTGGCCGCGGGCAATCCCGGCGCACAGCAGGCCGGCGCCGAGCAGAACTGGAAACGAAATGCGCATGCGATAGCTCCAGTCCGAGGGTGGCGGCCGGCAAACTTCACCTGGGACATGAGCTAACCTTGGCAATATCCTGTCTGGCAACAAGAAAGTGTGCGCATCCCCCGATTCGCCGACACTGTGGCTTCTTTGCAGCGGGTGTGCCTGCCACACTGAAAGGGGACAAGTGCCGGCAGAACAGAAGATGGCAGCAGGGTCGGCGACGTCACGGCGCTGATTTCAGGCCTGGCCGGTGGAAGCTCCCGGCAACCCGGCCAACGCCCGCACAACATCCGCACGGCTGACAATCCCGACCAACTTGCCATCGGTCAGGATTGGAACGCGCTTGATTCGGTGTTTGCTCATCAGATCGGCAATCTCCGACAGGCTCGTTTGTTCGGTTGCCGTGACGACGTCCGGGGTCATGAGATCGTGTGCACTGCGCCTGTCCACGCGAATATAGTC
This sequence comes from Acetobacteraceae bacterium, assembly GCA_035569235.1. GTDB lineage: Bacteria > Pseudomonadota > Alphaproteobacteria > Acetobacterales > Acetobacteraceae > JAMXLO01. The sequence goes on from DATMND010000536.1 coordinate 29,197, forward strand.
AAGAAAGTCCGGCGCGAGGTCAGTGCCCTCCGCCAGTACTCCGAGCCACCAGGCGCGGCGCATTTCGTTGGCGGCACCAAACGGGCGCATGAGATCGCCTTCGCTCAGCATGCCGAGCAGTGTTCCTTTTTCGTCGCAGACCGGCACCGCGCTGATGTCATGCTGGGCAAGCAAGGCCGCGACCTCGGCGACCGTCGCATTCGGACCGACCTTGATCACGTCGCGGGTCATGACACTGGCAGCATCGACCGGCATCTTCGTCTCCCTCGATTGCTGGCCGGCAAGAAACACCGCGGCGGCGGCCGAGGCAATGATCCAGGTCAATCAACCTCCGGAACCGGCCGCAGCCAAAGCCACGCCCCGAGCACTGCCAGCAGATTGACCAGAGCGGTCAGCATCAGGATATGCGGCGCGGTCGCACCCGCCGCGGCCAGTCCGGCTGCTATCACCGCCCCGGCAACCATGAAGGCCGCATTGAGCACGTTGTTGGCGGCCACCATGCGCGCGCGCCAATCCGGCCGGGCGCGCCGCTGGATCTCGGCATACAGCGGCACCGAATAGAACCCACCGCAAGCCGCCAGCAGAAAGAGATTGAGCAGGATCCGCCACCCCAAAGGCGAGGCAACAACGGCCGAGACGGACATCAGCCCCGTTGCATTGGAGCAGGTCACCGCAAAGTCCCAGGTGAACAGCGATATGCCCAGCAGCGCCGCAACGGCGAGGCGCGGCGAAGCCTCGTTCCGCAGCATCACCGCGCACAGCAGGGAACCCGCGCCGATGCCGAGCGAGAACATGGTGAGGAACAGGCTGACGACTTCGCCCTCCGCCCCGAGCGTGACCTTTGCGACGACAGGGAATTCGGCGACCAGGGTGGCGCCCAGGGTCCAGAACCAGCTGATGCCGAGGATGGGGGACCAGATGGCGCGGTCGTCCAGCGCCTCCCTGACCACACCGACTGTCGCATGCAGGATGCGCCAATCGACCCGTTTGATCTCCCCGCGGGGCAGGGCAGGAGGGATCGGGAAGGCAGCCAGCAATCCGAGAATGGCGAAACCAAGCCCGACCGACGCGATGGTCAGGGCCCCATTCTGGTGCAGCACGATCCAGCCGCCGGCCATTGTTCCGGCGAGTATGGCGACGAACGTCGTGGCTTCGATCAGGCCATTGCCGGCGAGCAGTTCGTCCGGATGCAGATGGTCGGGCAGAATGCCATACTTGAGTGGGCCGAAGAAACTTGCCTGCACACCAAGCCCTACAAGGACCAGCAGCAAAATCGGCACGCTGTCGAGCAGGAACCCGAGCGCCGCGACACTCATCAGCGCCAGCTCGGCCCATTTCAGGAACCAGATCAGCCGTGACTTGTCGTTGCTGTCGGCAAGCTGCCCGGCTGTGGCTGAAAACAGGATGTATGGAAACACGAACAGACCGGCGGCCAGCGCCACCAGGACCGGACCCGCCGCCCCAGCCTTGAACAGGGCCAGCACCACCAGTGCGTTGCGCACCAGATTGTCGTTGAGCGCACCACAGGCCTGTGCGATGCAAAGCGGCAAAAATCGCCGCGTGCCGAGCAGGGCAAGGATACCCCTTGCGCGGTGCACATCCGGCTTGCTGCGGTCCGGCGCAATTAGATGTGTTATGGCACGTTCACCATGACCCCAAACGCTCAGGCCGACGACACCTCGCACACGAATTAGGAAAGGTGTGCGCTCCCTTGGTCAGCATATACCCGCACTAGCCATCGGCTGCCACCGTCTGCTCGATCGTCGCCACATCGCCGCCAAGCGTTGTGCGCCGCACGTCGCGCACCTCATTGCGATCGAAGCGGCGCGCACGATGCATCGTCGTGCGATTGTCCCAGATCACCAAGTCGTACGGCTGCCATTCGTGGGAATAGACGAACTCCCGCTGAGTCGCAAACTCCGTGAGATCGCGCAGGAACATGCGCGCCTCCGGTATCGTCCATCCCTCGATGGCGCCGGCATGGGAGGACAGGAACAGCGATTTGCGCCCCGTCACCGGATGCGTGCGCACCAGCGGCTGGCGCACCGGCTTGAATGCCGCACGCTCCTCCCCGGTCAGATCGGTAAAGCCGATCGCCTCGCGCGAATACATCAGCGAATGCTCGCAGACCAGGTCCTCCACTTCGGCCTTGGTGCGCGCGTCGAGCGCATCGTAGGCGGCGCGCATGTCGGCGAATTCTGTGTTGGCGCCCCAGGACGGCAGGATGCGCCCGGACAACAGCGAATATTTTGCCGGGATCGGTCGGAACGAGCTGTCCGAGTGCCACAGCCGGTCGCCCAACTTGAAGAACCAGACCCTGTCTTCGGCCGACCTGATCCTGCCGTTCCGGTCGAGATTGGAAAAATCCGCCATGCCGGGGCCCAGCCGGGAGTCGCTGCGCTGCCGGATGTGGCCGCCCGACCCGTAGTTCTCCAGGTCGCCGAAGTGCAGGGTGAATGCCAGCTGCTGCTCGTCGGTGATGTCCTGATCGCGGAACACCAGCACAGCGTACCGGTCCATGCCGGCCTCGATCGCGGCGACTTCCTCGCGGCTGAGCGGCTTGCTGCAATCTATGCCCGAGACTTCGCCTGCAAAGGCCGGATGCAGTTGGCGGAACGATGCGGACATCTCAGTTGTTCCCTTCCGGTAGAAACTCGTCGTCGCGTCGGGCGGCTCCCACAGCGGCGAGCTGGCCGATCCCCGGCAGATCAAGCCGCGACGCATAATGACACGCAACCTGCCGACCCGGCACCTCTGCCAAACTTCATTCTACCCGATCCGCTGGCCGGCAGACATGCTGCGTGACCGAATCTCCGTCGATCGCCGAGGGCACTGGTATCCGGGGACATTAATTCTGACCGATTGCATGTTCAGGTCGCGACCGGAAGAAACTGCGGTTGGGTACGGTCTCGGCCAGCGTTGCGAGCCTTGTGGCGCTACGGCATTAGAAAGGTGCAAACGCAGATGAAGGCAGATGGTTCGGCGAATTACTCGCTGACCACCACATCATTGCAGCGCACCCTTGGTGCTGTATTGCTGTGCAACCGCGAGCCCGGTAGCACGCATTTCAATAGCCAACACACTCTCATATACCTTTTTTCAGGAAGCCGGTCTCAAGCGTATTGAATACAGTAAACGCGCAGCCATTCATATATCCCGACAGATCGTTCAGCCTGCCGCCATCTGCGTGTTCTGCTTGAATCTTCTTGTATCTGCGTTAAAACCTTGCTTTGCGATGCTGCCAACGAAAGGCGACGGACATGTTGACCAGTGCATCCGTACAGTGATTTGGACCGGTTGAGCACGCATGCCGCGTCGGTGCCCGACGCTCGTCACACGGCCGTCGTCACTGACGCTCCACCTTTTTCGCGACGTTAGGCGTCGCCTTGTTGCCGTTCAAATCACAGGCGAGCAGCGAGTGCGGACCGATCTTCGCCTATCGGCGGGGCGTGTCAGCGAACTGCCCCCATGAGGCCTGCCGGTTTGCCTTCCCCGCGTTGCCCGTCCAAGCTCACCTGGGAGGCCGGTAGCCTCCTGGTCGGAGGTGCACTCATGTTCATCGCGATGAACCGCTTCAAGGTCGAACGCGGATCGGAGGCGGACTTCGAGAAGGTCTGGACATCGCGCGACAGTCATTTGTCGGGCGTTCCGGGCTTTGCTGTTTTTCACCTGCTGCGTGGCCCGGAGCATGACGATCACGTGCTGTACTCGTCGCACACGGTCTGGCGCAGCAAGGCCGACTTCGAGGCCTGGACGCGCTCGGAAGCATTCCGGCGCGCGCACCAGGATGCCGGGCAGAACAGAAAACTCTATCTCGACCATCCCGAATTCGAAGGCTTCGACGTCATCCAGACGATCGAGGCTGGCAGCGACTGACGGGGAGGTTTTCCGATGCGCTTCGATGGCAAGGTATGCCTGATCACCGGCGCCGGCTCCGGTATCGGTCGCGCCACGGCGATCGGCTTCGCGCGACTTGGCGGCAAGGTCGTCGTCGCGGACGTGAACGGCGACAGTGCCGGTGAGGTCGTGGCCGAAATCACTGCCTTCGGCGGTTCGGCCACCGCGATGGTCGCCGACATGGCGAATGCCGCCGACATCGATGCAATGGTGTTAAACACGGTCGAGCAGTTCGGCCGGTTGGATGTTCTGCACAACAACGCGTTCGGCGTCCCGGCGACGCTGCGGCAGAACCGGCTTGCACGGTCGGCCGAAATCGATCAGGCGGTGTGGGACTACACGATCCAGGTAGGGCTCACTGCGGTGATGCAGGCGATAAGAGCCGCCTTGCCGATCATGCAGCGCCAGGGCGGCGGCGCCATCGTCAATACCGCGTCGATCTCGGGCCTGCGTGCCGATTACGGCATCGCCGCCTACAATGTGATGAAGGCCGGCGTGGTCAATCTGACACGCGTCGTCGCCGTCGAGTACGCGCAGCACGGCATTCGCGTCAACTGCGTCTGCCCCGGCGCGATCGACACGCCCCTTCTGCAACGTTCCTTTAGCATCCCGGGCTTTGCAGATGCGACGCGCGCCGCGATTCCCTTGGGCCGCCTCGGACGCCCCGAGGAGATGGCCAATGTCGTGCTGTTCCTGGCCTCGGACCTGGCCTCTTACGTCACGGGCGCCGCCTTCGTGGCCGATGGGGGCCTGACGGCCAAAACCGGGATCCCGACGCGATTCACCGACTGACACCTTGTCGTCATCCCCGCGAAAGCGGGGACCCAGGCCGCAACTGGGTCCCCGCTTTCGCGGGGATGACAACAGGGGCCGAGGGCCAAAGCCTACGCCATTTATATTCGAAGCGTGCAGGCCAGCAATCGCATTTTTATTCCACTTCCACGAAATTGCCTTGCAATTGGAACAGGAAACATGGTGCTCGACATTCTGATGTTGACGCTCCTGGCGGCGGCATTCGCGGGTGCGGTCGGCTATGTCCGGGCGTGCGATAATCTGACGCGCCCGATCGCCAACCGCTCAGACGAACCGCGATGACCTGGCAGGGGTGGCTGCAGATTGCACTGTTTGCCGCGCTCATCGCAGGGGTGGTGAAGCCGCTCGGCGGACATATTGCACACAGTCTCGACGGCTGTGGGCGGTTGCAGCGCGCCCTGGCACCGATTGAGAACGGCCTCTACCGCGCTGCCGGCATCGATCCCACCGAGGAACAGAGCTGGGTGACCTACGCCTTCGCGATGCTCTGCTTCAACCTTGTCGGCATCGTTGCACTCTATGCGCTGCAGCGCCTGCAGAATGTTCTACCGCTCAACCCGCAGCAATTCGATGCTGTCGCGCCCGACCTGGCGCTGAACACCGCCGTTAGCTTCGCCACCAACACGAGCTGGCAGTCCTACGGCGGCGAGACCACACTTAGCTATTTCTCGCAGATGGCGGGGATCACCGTCCAGTCGTTCCTGTCCGGTGCAACCGGCGTTGCCGTGGCAATTGCGCTGGTGCGGGGCTTCGCGCGCCGGTCCGCACAGACGATCGGCAATTTCTGGGTCGATCTGACGCGGATCACACTCTATGTGCTGCTGCCGATCTGCGTCGTGGCCTCACTCGTCCTCATCTGGCAGGGCGTGCCGCAGACCCTCGGCGCCTATGCCAGCGCGACCACACTGGAAGGCGCCAATCAGGTTCTGGCACGCGGTCCGGTGGCATCGCAAATGGCGATCAGGCTGCTGAGCGGCGATGGCGGGGGCTTCTTCAATGCCAACTCCGCCCATCCGTTCGAGAACCCGACGGCGCTGACCGGTGTCTTCGAGATGTTGCTGATCTTCCTGATCGGCGTGGCTCTGACCAACACGTTCGGCCGGATGGTCGGCGACCAGCGCCAGGGCTGGGCCCTGTTCGCCGCGATGGCCATGATGTTCGCGGCGGGCCTCGTGATCATCTACACCAGCGAGGCGGTTCCCAATGCGGCACTGTCGTCGTTCGGCCTCGACCAGGCGGCAGGCACATTGCAGGCCGGCGGAAACATGGAAGGCAAGGAGGTGCGCTTCGGCATCGGGCTATCCGCGCTGTTCGCGACGGTGACGACGGCTTCCTCGGATGGTGCGGTCAATGCCATGCACGACAGCTTCATGCCGCTGTCTGGTCTGGTCCTGATGGGCAACATGATGCTGGACGAGGTCATCGTTGGCGGCCCCGGATCGGGTCTGTTCGGTATCCTGTTGTTTGCCATCGTCGCGGTGTTCGCGGCAGGGCTGATGATCGGGCGAACGCCGGAGTATCTCGGCAAGAAGATCGAAAGCAACGAGGTGAAGATGACGATGCTGGCGCTGCTGTGCGTGCCGGCATTCATCTTGGGAATGGGGGCGGTGGCCGCCGTGCTGCCCGCCGGCGTTGCGGGCCTGAACAATGCGGGGCCGCACGGCTTTTCCGAGATGCTGTATGCCTACACCTCGGGCGCCGCGACCAATGGCAGCGCATTCGCCGGTCTGAGCGCCAATACGCCGTTCTACAATCTGACGCTGGCCGCTGCGATGTTTGCCGGCCGCTTCATCGTCATCGTGCCGGTGCTGTGCATCGCCGGCACGCTGGCGGCCAAACGCATCGTGCCGGTGTCGGCGGGAACGCTGCCGACGTATGGCATGCAGTTCGTCGGGCTTCTGGTCGGCACGGTGGTGATCGTCGGTGGGCTGACGTTCTTCCCGGCACTCGCTCTAGGACCTGTCGCCGAGCACTTCGCCATGCAGGCGGGCCTGACTTATTGATCCGGCCGCGCGCCTCTCGCTTCATCGCCATGGCGGTCCTCGGGCTTGACCCGAGGATCAGCCCCGCCATCCACGTCTTCGCTGCGAGCACCAAGAGAAGACGCGGATGGCCGGCCCCCCGGCCTTCGCCGGGGCATGCTTCGCCGACCATGACGAAAGGAGGTTGCAGATCAGCCTCAGCCTACTCCTAACCGCCCCAGATCCGCATCAGTGGCCCTGCCGAGCCGCTCACCGGATCGGCAGCCGGCGGCTTCACCGCTGCGATGTTGTGCACCACCTCGTCATGTTCCGCCGGCTTGCCGCGACGCAGGTCGCGCCGCTCGGTATTGTCCGGATAGGCGCCGACGATCAGCAGGTCGGCGCTCTTGCCTTCGTTGCAGTGACCAACGCCAGCCGGCACCACCACGACATCGCCGGCCCGCACGGTCAGCACCTCGCCCGCCGGCCCGCCGAAACGCACCTGCGCCTCGCCGCTGGCGACGCCGAGCACCTCGTGCGCATCGCTGTGGAAGTGGTGGAACGGATGCACCTGGTCACGCCACGCGGCGGGCCAACGGTTCGCCGTGAAGATGCGTTCGATCGCCGCCGGATCAGCCGGCACCGCCTGGCGGTATACCAGCAGCGGCAGATTTGAATTGGGAATCGCGCCATCGTCGGCGAAGGTGAAGGTCTGCGGTTCGGTCATTGCGTCCTCCCGGTTGCGGCTTCGCTCCGCCCGATAGAATACCCCGGGAAGTATCATGTCCACCGCCGCGACACACGGGCGATGCCGGCTGCCCGGCCTATCCTTTCTGTCCACGGGCCGAGCCGGTATCATCGGCGGAGCAAAGCGAAACTGATCGCTTCCGATGAGGGCCGCCGCACCATGTCACTTGCCCATGCAATCTCCGAACGGATTCACCGCCTGCGCTACGAGGACCTGACGCCCGCAGCCCTGGACTGGACACGCACTGCGTTCATCGACACGGTCGGCGTAACGCTTGCCGGAATGGTGGAGGACGGCCCGCGCATCCTGATGAATGTGCCGGGGATTGCCGTGGCGCCCGGACCCAGCCTGATCTTCGCCACCGACCGGCGCACCAGTGCGCTCGATGCGGCGCTGGTCAACGGTGTGGCCTCGCACGCGCTCGATTACGACGATGTATCCGGCACGCTCGGCGGCCATCCGTCGGTGACGGTAATCCCGGCGATGCTGGCGCTCGGCGAGCAGATCGCCTGCACCGGACGCGACCTTGCACTGGCCTATGTCGTCGGCTTTGAGACCGAATGCCGCATCGCCCGCGGCGTGCATTTCCACCACTACGACAAGGGCTGGCATCCCACCGCCACGCTCGGCATCTTCGGCACGGTCGCCGGCGCGTCGCGGCTGCTGCGCCTCACGACGGACCAGACCGCGACGGCGCTGGGGCTCGCCGCCTCGCTGGCATCGGGGCTGAAGGCGAACTTCGGCACCATGACCAAACCGCTGCATGTCGGCCATACCGCGCGCGACGGATTGTTAGCCGCGCTGATGGTGCAGCAGGGCTTCACCGCCAATCCGGCCGCGCTGGAAGCGCGGCAAGGCTTCCTCGACGTGTTCAACGGTCCCGGCACCTACGACACCGATCGCATCCTGGCGGACTGGTATGCGCCGCTGGAGGTGGAAGGGGGCGGCGAACCGGGGCTGAAGCCGTATCCCTGCTGCGGCAGCACACATGCCTCGATCAACCGCATGATCCATCTGGCCCGCACCCACGACCTGAAGCCGGAGCGCGTGGCGAAGATCGAGATCATGCCGCATGCCCGCCGCCTGCCGCACACCGACAACCCCGACCCGCGCACGCCGCTCGGGGCGAAGTTCAGCATCCAGTACGCGGTGGCGCGGGCGCTGGTCGATCGCGCCGTGCGGCTCGAGCATTTCGAGGGCGAGGCGCATTTCGACCCTGTGGTGCGCGATCTGATGGCACGCACCGAGGCGCGGGAGCATCCGGACATGCCGGACGCGTCGCCGCTGCAATGGGGTGCCGAGGTCGTTGTGACGACGCGCGACGGGCAGCGGCTTGCGTCAAGGCTGGACGACTTCGAACGTCGCGGCCCCGGGGGCCAGCCGATGAGCACCCAGGAGCTGTGGGAGAAGTTCGAGGACTGCGCGAAACGTGCCCTGCCGCGCGGCAATATCGCGCCGCTGTTCGACCTGCTGGGCAATATCGAGGCGCTGGGAAGCATCGCCGAACTGACCATGCTGCTGGAGCGGCGTGCCAACGAAAGGCCGGAAGCTGCCGCCGTGCGGCCGGCGGAAATGCTGGAGACGGCGACGGCCACCGGATGGGTTCCCTGACATTGCGCGAGAAAGGATCGTGCCGATGAGTGCTGACCAACGCCTGGCGGATCTCGGCCTGACCTTGCCGCCGCCTGCCAAGCCGCTCGGCAACTACGTGCCGTTCCGGCTCGCCGGCAATCTGCTGTTCCTGTCCGGTGTCGGCCCGCGCAGCGCCGATGAGACGATGATCACCGGCAAGGTCGGCGCCGATCTCACGGTGGAGCAAGCATACGAGGCGGCGAAGCTGTGTGGGCTCAACCTGCTGGTCAACATGATCGCCGCGGTTGGTACGCTGGAGCGTGTGGATACGGTGCTGAAGGTGCTTGGCATGGTGAATGCCGTCCCGACCTTCACCAACCATCCGAAGGTGATCGACGGCTGCACCGACCTGTTTGTCCAGGTGCTCGGCGAAGGCGGCCGGCCGGCCCGTTCGGCCGTCGGCATGGGCAGCCTGCCGGGTAACATCTTGGTGGAAGTGGAAGCGATCGTTTTGGTGAGGGGCACTTAACCCGGCTTTAACCGGGACGGGCGCACAATCAGCCGATTCAGAGAACCAGAACGTCTGCGGTTCATCCTTCCATGCCCAACGATCTTGCCATCCAACCTCTCACTGCGGTCCGCACCGGCGGCGAAATTGTCGGCGAGGCGAAAGCGGCGGCGAGCCAGCCTCTGCCCCAGCCGGAGCCTGCGGCCAATCCTTCGCCGATCGCCAATCCAAGTCTGCGGCTCGATCCGGCCCTCGGCATCGTTGTGCTCGAATTCCGCAACGGCGCCGGCGCAGTCACCACGTCGATCCCGAGCCAGCGTCAGCTTCAGGCCTACCAGCGCTGGGCGCAGACACACTCCGGGCAGGCGCCGCGTAACGGTGCGTCGCCGCCCGACGCATAAGTGCCTGCGCCGGCCCTGGGGCAGTTGCCGCCGCGCCGTCCAGCATGATAACTATGCCGATACGAACAGACGAAGCTGGGCCGGTTAACAAGTCGTTCAATTGGATCGGCCAAATTCAACAGGCTGTAACGTACCGATATCCCTAAGCGTTTGCAGCTTCCCTTACCGGCAGCAAACCAAAACACTGGAGATCGTTTTCCGCCGCATGGCCGTTCGCCCGGATTCGGACTGCCCGCGCCGGCAGGCGGGCCACACGCAACTGCTCTACTGCCGCAGCGAAGTACAACAATGTCTCGGCATGCACGCCGTCCGCCGCCGCCGCCTCAAGCCAACCTAATCGCGTCGCATAGACGCGGGCACCTCTAGCGGTCGCAACGGCAAACCGGTCGTTGAGCCCACCCCAATCCTGCCAGGTTGGCACCGCAAGATCGGTTCCCTCCTTCGCCATTGAGGCGACGATCTGAAGAACGTCAATCCGGTCGAGATAGAGCAGATCAGGCCGCAAGAAGACAACCCAATCGTGTTCCGTTACCTCCATTTGCATCATATCCCAGAGGCAGTTCAGACTTCGAAGTTGAAAACAGATGTTGCGCACGCTAGCGTAATCATCATTATAGCAGTCGGGATAGCTCCGCGCGATCTCCAGTGTCTCGGCGATCAGGCCAGGATCCTGCGCGTCGACCCTGCAGTGCTGCAATTCCAGCAGGTTTACTTCATTCGGATCGGTCGGAAGGTCGAATTCGCCAGAGCGTGAATTGCGAATGGTAACCGGCAGGTGGAAATGGCCATAGCGCGTTGCCGCTACTCCACTTTCCACCAGCGGCATAAGAATTTGTGCGCGAATGCTATAAATTGTATACCGTAGCGACCTGGTGAGGCCAAAGAAGCCCAGAAATATGCGCATCACTACAGTTCCGATCGTGGTCTGCTTCAGCTGTCACTTACCAGCATGCAGAGCGGCTAAACTGCATCTCCAGAGGGCTCAAATCGCGCCGCCAGACTTGTGCTGGCCACACCACTACGACGCAGCTATAAGCTAGCTGGTTCAGGCAGCGAGTGGCCAAGTGCGGCGGGGATTAATGTTTCCTCATATAATTGGAGTAGCTTTTGCAATTCGGCAATCCGCTTGTCACGTAGCGTGACATCTTGAACCAATTGCTGGATGATTTGTTGGTCTTCGCTGTTCATGGTATAATTTTCGACCGGAGCATCCGCATTTCCGCGGCGCAGATTCATCACTTCGGGGAATCGGTCGCTAATGCGGCCGCACGCAACTATCTCTGGCCCGCGCCGAAAAACCATGACGAAATCGTTCCAGATGTTGCGTCGCCGCCGGCCAGTGAACGATTCCACGAGCGCGAGGTCGAAACCCTCCCGCCGAGCCCAGTCTTGCAGGGTCAGTCCGGCGTCGGGATAGAACCGCCAATTATCGCGAGGGTACTGGTGGTACCAGCCGTTGGAGGGCACACAGACATAAATGTACCCGCCGCATCGGGTGACTCGCGTGATCTCAAGGAAGGTGGCCCAGAACATTGGGTCGTGCTCAAAACAGGATGTCGTCACGACGGCATTGAAATGCTGATCGACGAAGGGGAGGACGTGCGGATCGTCCAGCACCAGGTCGACGCCTTTGCCGGCGACCATGTCGACGCCGATGTAAGTGGCGCGGGATGGCGCGCAGACCCGCAACGATCCGTTGACGTCATGTGAGCCCACGTCAAGGATTACCGGTTGGCCGGCGGCCAGGTAGGTGTCGAAGAAGGCTTGGCCGAATTCGAGTGCGGTTTCGTGCATGAGCCTTCCTGGGTTTGCCGACGACTCGGCGAGAATGCCATGAGTAGCCTAAAAAAGCGTGAACTGGCGCTTGCGCGGCCCCGAGGACTACATGCCTGCCACTACGGCTGGGTACGGTGGTGGTGAATATGTCCTATTACCCGCGGCCGGTACGGTCCGGACCCAACGCGCGACTATCCAGTCGCGGGCCGCACCAGTCCTGCCAGGCGAAGCGCAGCGCAGTGCCAAGGTTGCGGCCGAAGCGTGGCGCATCGCACAGCGGACTTTCTTTCACCGTCGCGCGCAGCCCGGACCTGAGTGCGACCAGTGCCTCGATGTCGGACGCCTTTGCCACGGCAATGTCGCGATAGGAAGCGAGATCTTCGGCCACCCAGTCGGCCAAGCCGGCATTACTCAAGTGGCTCATGGAATGTCGCGAAGCGAAGATTTCACCAGGCATGGCCACCGTCGGCACCCCCATCCAGAGCGACTCGCAGGTTGTCAGGCCGCCTGAGTAGGGGAACGGGTCCAACACGATATCGATATCGTTATACTGGCGCATGAACGCCCGGTGGCCAGAGCCGCCGCGGAGTTCGATCCGCTCCGCACCGATGCCATGTGCGGCGAAGCCGCTACGCACCCGTTCCGCCGTTGGTTCGTCTCCGAACTGTTGGGTCTTCAGCACCATCCGCGACCCGGGCACGCGGAGCAGGATGGTGCACCAGGTGGCGATGACACGCGGCGTGACCTTGGCAAGATTGTTGAAGCAGCCGAAAGTAATGTAGCCGTTGGCGATAGCCGGCAGCGGCACAACATCCGGCGCATAGGGCGGCGGACTGTAGCACACATAGCCGTCCGGCAGACGCAACGGTCGTTCGGAATAGACGTGCTCCAGCTCGGGCGGCGTCTCCCAGCGATCGGTGATGATCCAGTCCATTTCCGCCACGCCGGAGCTGTGGTTCTGCATGCCGACCCACTTCACCTGCACCGGAGCCAGACGATAGGCGCAGGCAGTCATACGCGCCGATTCCCCGTAGCCGCCTAGGTCGATGAGGATGTCGATGCCGAGTTCCCGTGCCTTGATCGCGAGCGCCTTGTCGTTCATCATATCGACATCGTGCCATTCGCGCGCGAGCGCGCGGAAGCGGCGTTCCATCCAGTCCTGCAAGTCATTCTGCGCCAGGCAGACTACTGCGAACGCGGAGGGATCCAGCGTCTCGAGCCCGGCGACCGTCAGCCAACCGACCGGATGCGTCTTGAATGAGCCCGACAGGAGACCGACCACGAGAGGACGATTGGGATCACGCGTGTTGGCGAACGGGGGCAGGCTCTCCCGCGGCAGCCGGTCCGAGCAATCCGTGAGAGCCGCAAGCAGCTCTGTGCCGGTGATGCCATCGCGATATGGCAGCGTATTGCACAGGACACGTCGCGGCCCCGCCATATTGGGTGCAAGATCAATGGCGCGGCGGGCAAGTTCCACCCCCTCGTCCTGCAGCCCCAGGCAAGTGGTGGCGTTGGCCAGATTGCATAGCGCATTCACTTGCTCGCCGTCGCGTTCAATCGATGCGAGCATTTCGCTGCGCGCGTCGGCGTGACGGGTCATGCGCATCAGCACCACGGCGAGTGCGTCACGAAGGATCAGATTGTTGGGATCCAGCTCGCTGGCACGGCGCAATGCTGCCTCGGCCTCGTGCAGCCGGTTGGAGCGTGCGAGTACCTCGGCGAGGAGTGCTGCCGGCCGCTGCGCATCAGGCGCGAGCGCCGCCGCAGCCGCCAGAGCATCGATCGCTTCGGGCCGGCGGCCAAGCCGCTCCAGCAGGACACCACGCACGGCTGGCAGCACCGGGTCCAGCGGGTCGGCGTCAGCCGCGGCGTCGAGCCAGGTCAGCAACGGCTCCTCCGAGCCCGCGGCACTCGCGGCGTCTACCCGGTGCAGCGCATACTCCAAAGTGTGAGGCGACAGGCGCTGCGCCTCGGCAAACGCCGATTCCGCGAGCGGCTTGTCACCGGTCAACATCAGCGCGAGGCCCATGGTGTCCCACGCTTCGGCCCGGCCGGGTGCTATTCCGCAGCAGCGCAGCAGCAGATCGCGTGCGCTCTCACCGTCGCCGCGCTTGATCAACAGCCCTGCCAGCCCCAGCAGCGCCGACTCGCGGCGTGGGTTGATTTCCAGCACCCTTCCGTAGGCAAGTTCGGCGTCATGCGATCTGCCCGCCGCACGCAGGGCTTCAGCAATCCGCAACGGCGGCTCGTCCCACTCGGGCAGGCGCCGTTCCAGCGCCTCCATCAACCCCAGAGCGCGCTCCGGGTCGCCGGTTTTTTCCTGGGCCAACGCCAGGTTCAGCAGTGTGGCGGGCGCGGTATCACCCCGGACAACCGCCATCCGCAGCGCAGTCAGCGCCTCCGCCGGATTGTTGTTGGCGAGTTGAACCATGCCTCGCGCCACGAGCCGCGCGGGATCGATCTCGTCAGGCGACAACGCATCGCCCAGCAATGCAAGCGCGCCGACCGGATTGCCGCCACGCAGCAGGTCCAGCGCTGTCTCAGTCGTCATTTCGTACGCACTCCAGCACGGCAAATATACCTGCGACCGGTTCATCCGCCTCATGGCGCACCGCCTGACGTTCCAGGGTCCGGACCGCGAAACCTGCTTCCCGTGCCGCGGTGGCAATATAGGACATGCTATGTGCGTAACGGCCCATTCGTCCCAGCGCCCAGTCGCCGTTGCCAGGCACAGTGCCTCCATGGTCAGGGAGCAGTTCCTCGACCGTGAAGACAAACCAGCCACCCGGCGCAAGCCGGCAGTGAACGGAAGCCAACACCTCTGGCAGCGCGCCGAAGTAAACGAACACGTCCGCTGCCACGATGAGCTTCCAGCGTGTCTCGTCCTCAGCCAGCAGTTGCATCAGGTCTGCCTCCCGCAGTTCGGCGTAAAGCCGCTTTGCCGATGCGTTGGCCAGCATGCGCGAGGACACGTCGACTCCGACCAGTGGGCCGATCGGCAGATCGGACAGCACGACCGCCACGAGGCCGGTGCCGCAGCCGAGATCCAGCGCGGGGCCAAGGCGCTCTCCCGCTGCGATTACGGGATGCCGCAAGAGCGCCGCGCGGATCAGGCCGGGGACGCGATACCCGAGCGAGACAAGGTGCGCTTCGAAGCGATCGGCATAGCCATCGAACACGGCTCGGAGATACTCGACGGGTGCGCGCGCGGTGCTCGGCAGATTGCCGGAGGAAGCAACGAGATGGCGCACATAGGGATCGTTGGGACCGAGTTTCAGCGCCTCAGCGTAAGCGTCCGATGCCTCGGCATGGCGACCCAGGCTGGACAGCGCATGGCCCATGAGGCCGAACGAACATGCATCGGCCACGCCGGCGGCGCGGGCGTCCCTGGCAAGCTGGCATGCGAAGGTGAAATCGCGCCGGCGAACTGACAGCAGGATGGCGGCATTGCGTAGTTCCACCCGGCCAGGCGTGACTGCGATCCCTGCCTCCAGCGTCGTCAGTGCCGCATCAACGTCGCCGTTCGCTTCCTGTGCCGCAGCCAGACCCGAGCGATAGTCGGGATTGATCGGGTCGCTTGAAACCGCTTCGCCGAGGCAAGCGATTGCGTCGGCCGGGCGCTTGAGTTCCAGCATCACGACGCCGAGCACCGCCTTGGCGGCGGGATCATCCCTGTCCAGAATAACCGCTTCCGCCGCGTCTTCGGCCGCGCCTTCCCGGTCGTCCATCTGCATGCGGACCGCGGAACGGCACTTGCGCAGGCTGGCGTACTCCGGGTTTCGGACGACCGCCGCATCCAGTTCCTGGAGAGCCAGTTCGAGATGCCCGTCACGCAGGGCAAGGTGGGCGGCGAGTTCCGCGAGCTTTGGGGACGGCGGTGCAAGGCGGCGTACGGCAGCCAGCAGAGGCCGCGCCGCAGCATAGCGTCCCGCTTGGATCAAGACCGAGATTCGCGCGGTCAATGCGTCCGTGTTGGCGGTGGTTTGCAATTGGTCCATGCAGGGGCTCCTTTTGAGCCGAAGGGCGTTCAGGGCGGCGTGTTCAGCTTCCTGGGTTCAGCGGAGGCGGCGTCCGATTGTCCGCCTGCCGGATCGACGACGCGATAAGCGGATTAGTTCTAACGCTCGCTTCAAACGATCAATCCCTGGCTCTGCGCCACAAGCGTGTTGATGTCCGGCGTCGTGCCTGTGCTGGCGGCACTGCTGTTGGCGGCGAGCAGATAGCGCTGGACAAAGCTCTCGACGTATTTCGGATCCTTGAACTTCGTGATGTCCAGCTGCGTGCTAATCGCTTTTTCTTGAGCCTCCAGCGGCTGGAAGGCGATCTGTAATGGGATACCAAGGGCGGTGGTGACCACCGTGCGCATCACGGGGTCACCCAGAATCTGGTCCACCGACGTTATGGTCGATGCCTCACCGCGGAACGTCAGGGCATTCGACAATCCAGGCGTGGTGGCGTCCAGCGATTGGCGCCATGTGACCTCGGCATAGGCATTGGCGATCGTGCTGAGTACCTTGGTATTCTGGATAACACTGAGACCCTTGTTTGCGAAATCGTATGTCTGAACGACAGGCTTCCAGCGTGTGTCGGTCAACTTGTTGGCGAGCGACTTCGGGTCGTTCACGTTGGATTGCAGCGTCTTCTGCGCCAAGGCAGTATAGGGTATCTGATCGGCAAGTCCGTTCGCGGTCAGCAACACCGCCATCACCACCGGATTCGCCAGCAACTGCTGTACCGTCTTGGCTTTGTTGACTCCCGCGGTGAAGGCATCCACTGCACGCTTCACGGCGGATTCTGCCGCCGTCGCCTTGATATCCTTGGTCTGATCTTGCTCGGCTGACGTCAGTGCCGTGACTGGATTCTGACCGGAAGAGGTCCCAGCTTGGCCCGCGAAGCCGTACAACGTGGCCAGCAGGCTATCGGAGCCGGTCCCACCGCTGGTGCCATACAGGCTCGTCAGATAGCTCAGCGTGGTGCCCATGGTGGCCCCCTTGGCGATGCAGGAGCTCAGGCGTGGCTGGACAGGCCTGCCGCGATGTTTTCGTTGATCTCGATCAGGAAAGCGAAATCCGGGCTCGCATTTTCCATCTCCCGCTGGACGGTGAGCCCGACCGAGAGAATCGAGGCTCGCAGATCCTGCGCGAGTGGATTGAGCGGATCGCGCATCAGATCGGCGACTGCCATCCAAAGCCGACGATTGTCGGCGATTGCCTGGACTCGTGGCAGCGGACCGCCATGATGCGCCGCCTTCAGCGCGCCGTTTGCCCGGCGGAAAACATCGGCTTCCTGCTCGCGCAGACTGCGATGGGTTGCCGCGGTGTCATAGGCGCGTGCGGCCTGGGTCAAAGTGGGCATGGTTCTCGTTGATCCCTATGTTCATTGCTGTGGGTTGACATGCCGGGCGGTCCCGTCGCGATGGCGACTTCCGGCGTGCGGCCCAGCACAGTATCTTCATGCCGAATGATTCGCCGTGTGAGTTTCAAGGCCTGGTAGCAGTCGTCGGCTTCCGCGGCGCACATCGCCCGGTCGAGAATCTCACACGCGAGCGCCGATGTCGTCGCGGCCTTGAAGGCCTCAATCAGTTGGCGAGCGGCATCCAGGCCGCGGAGACGTTCGCCCTCTGCGCCGATATAGGCTGATTGCAACGCGAAATAGATCCGCCGCGCCGGACTATCGACCTGGTCGGGCGGCATGATCTGCTTGCCGAACAGGAAGCGTGCCTTTGCGGTCAGCTCGATGCGCGACTTGGTGCGAAAGCGGATTGGCGCGCCATTGACGATCATCATTTCGCCCTGGCGCAGCTCCAAAACGAGATTTGACATGCGCCTCTTCCTGGTCCGCCGTGTCCTCAACGGGACAGCGCACGGCGATCGATAAGGTAACCGGCGTCCCGCCGGCGCTTCATCTGGGACCATCTCCGGGCCGGCCAGTTGGCCAGCCCGGAACAATGGCTGGTTCAGGCGGCTACTTGAACAGGCTCAGCAGCGTCTGTGGCGCCTGGTTCGCCAGCGACAGGGCCTGTGTGCCCAACTGCTGGCGAATCTGCAGCGCCTGCAACTGCGCCGATTCCTTGGCCAGATCCGC
>DATMND010000537.1:0-12417 GCA_035569235.1 Acetobacteraceae bacterium
AGGACGAAACCCTGCAACCGTGCGGCGCAGGCTTGGCTCATGCTGGCGATTGTCGCCGTCGCCAGATGCACGCCGAACAGGTCGGCCATCAATTCGGCCAGACGCTTCTCGGGCAATAACTGGAAGTGCAGCAGATAGACCGCGAACGCCGCGATCCGCGCACCATACTGAACCGGTGCCGCAACACCTTCGGGAAAGGCTGCGCGCGTTGTCATGCCGCACGTCCCGCACCGGCATGCAAATGCCCGGTGTTCGGTGACGATCAGCGGCTGCGGTTCGGGGAGATCGAACACCTGACGCGCGGCATGGCCCGTCGCCATCGCCTCGCTCAAGGCCGCGCCACAACCGGCACAGAGCTTGGGGAAGTGTTCGACCGTGGCGTCAGGGCTTTCGGTGCGGCTCAGCGTTTTGCCCGGGTGCCCCTTCTGTCCCCCGGGCTTCTTGCCGGTCTGTTCGCGGAGACTGCCGACACGGACCGGCTTCTTCTTCAGGCCGTCGCTGGACGGCGGCTTGCCGCTGTTGCCGCTATTCAGCCCAAGCTGGCGTTCAAGCTCCGCCACCCGGGCGAGCAGTGCAGCGTTTTGTGCCCGCAATTCCGCGACCAGCGCCCGATAGTCCGAGACGTCAGTTGCGTGGTCCTCCGGTCTGTGATCGTCCGCGGCCGGTGTCATCGACACCTTGACTCATGCCGCACCGTGGTCAGTCAACCGCCATTTGCAGCGCCCTACCTGGGCAGTTACCTTCTAGGAAGAACAGGACGAAGCAGCGGGCAGAGGAAGCCGATATTGGTGTCGTGATACTTGACGACCGGGTGACCACTTAGACGGATTGTGTACATGCCAAGTAGCTCGCGTGGCTCGCACGGGTATCGCATCCGCGGGTGACGGTGAACATGGCTAGGCTGACGACTGAGCAGATAGCGTCGAACAACCGCCGGGCGCAGACTGTTCATCGGCTGTTGCCCGAGACGGTGGCCACGGTGCATTCCCTACTCGACGACGGCACCGCCGCCGAAGCCGCGGCGGACGGCGGCACAGGGGGAGAGGGGACGGCCAGTTGTGTGTGACGGCGACGCTTATTCCAAATGGTTCATTGGATAACTTGGCGCAAATTCCCCCTGACAGGGACCGTATTCACAACACCATAATTGAAACGATAAGGAGCTTTTCAGGAATGGCTTACCTATTTCAGCGGGTAGTCCCGAGCGAATTTGGGCGGATTCGCCCCTCGCCTTGCCGCCTTCGGGATACAGACAGCAAAGACATAGGGGTTTATCCCCTGGACGCAGGTAGGGTGTGAAGTGGGAATTCACGCCTATACAGAAGGCTCGCGCCAGACATCATCATCCATTGGATCGCGGGATGACGGTTGTCCGCGAATGATATTATGACGCGACGTTGCCCAAGGCGCCCCAGACCGTAGCCACACGATCACGTAGGCAATGGCGCCGCCAACGACCGTCAGCACGATCAATCCAGTGACTGCCTGGCCCCATGTCATGGGTTTGCCTCGTCGACAAAGCGGCGCAGGTCGGCCTGCCCTTTGTCCCTGGCCTCACCTTCAGTCGCGTACCGGCCGCGCGTCAGGATCAGCCAGGGTGCGTCCAACCTCTCCCAGATTTCATAACGATACCGCTTCGGGTCAACGCGGGTCGTAGCCTTGACCTCAAGGTGATATCTGGGCGCCAACGGATCGATGTCCATGGCCGCAGTGTAGCACCCGCGCCCCCGAACTGCGACATATCATCGTATGGGCAACAGGATTATATTCCACCGCGCGAGACCGGCCCGGCGAACATGGACCGAGACCTGATCCCTCTCAGGGGTGCTTGTGGATGGGATCGACCCAATACACCGCCTCAGGCTTCTCCACCGCTTCGATGTCCAGGTTCACCACCACGGCCTCGTTGTCGCTGCGCACCAGCACGCATTCCAGCGTCTCATCGGAGTTCGCATTGATCTCCTGGTGCGGCACGTAAGGGGGCACGAAGATGAAATCCCCCGCCTCCGCCTCGGCCACGAACTCCAGGTGCTCGCCCCAGCGCATGCGGGCCTTGCCGCGCACCACGTAGATCACGCTCTCCAGCGCACCGTGATGATGCGCGCCGGTCTTGGCATTCGGATGGATGCTGACCGTGCCGGCCCAGATCTTCTGCGCCCCGACGCGGGCGGCGTTGATGGCGGCGGCCCGGTTCATGCCGGGCGTCTGAGCGGTGTTGGGATCGAGCTGGTTACCCTTGATCACCCGTACGCCGTTGTGCCGCCAGTCAACCGCGCCGGGCGCCGGTGCCTCATGATGGTGGTCGTGGTGGTCCTCGCTCATCGCCCTGCTTCCTTCGGCTGATCGCGCCTACTATCGGCAACCCAGGCTGCGAAGGGAAGCCGCGGCATTGCTGCGCCCTCACTGACAGACGAACGCCGCGCGAATTACCCGATCACCGGCAGACTGAGCGGCGTGATCTCCTCGGCGCGGCGGCGACGCCAATCGTGGTTCGGCACATCTACTTCCATGCGCGCCTGCGCCTCCACCAATGCCTCCAGCGCACCCGCATGGTCGAGTGTCAGCACGCGCTTGTTCTCGACGGTCTTGCTGCCATCAACATAGACCGTCTGCACGGCGCGATCGGCGGCGGTGTAGATCAGCGAACGCAGCGGATCGCGTGCCGGCATCATGAACGGGCATGTCAGATCCACCAGAACGAAGTCAGCCTTCATGCCTGGAGCCAGACGGCCGATATCGTCACGCCCCAATGCCTTGGCGCCACCGACCGTGGCCGCGTGAAACAGCTCCGCCGTACTGGTCGCGTTGATGTCTTCCGCCGAAACCCGCGCCAATATCGCCGCGAGCCGCATCTCCTCGATGAGGTTATGCGGCGCGACGTCCGTGCCGAAGCCGATATTGACGCCACCGCGCCGGTAGCGTCCAAAATCCTCAAGCGTCTGCCCATACCGAGCGAACGGCGACGGGCAATGTGCGATCGACGTCCCCGTGCCGGACAGAATGCCGAGGTCCTCGCGCGTATGCCAATGCAGCCACGAATGCTCGTCGATGAAGATCGCATGGCCAAGGATCGTGCGCGGCCCGAGGATGCCGATATCCCTGGCCCATTGCACCGGCGTTTTACTGTGCCGCTGCACCATCACATTGAACTCGTTGACGCTCTGCGCGCAATGCGTGGTGAAGGGCAGATCCTTCTCGGCCGCCGCCTCCCAGCTTTCGCGTAAAAGTTCCTCCGTGCATGTGTCGATCTGTGCGGGCGTTACAATCCCCGAGAGTCGTCCGGACGGATGCGCGCGCGCCTCATCGATAAGAGTCATGGCAGCATGGAAATTGCGTATGCCCGCCGCTTCGTCCCACAGGTATTTGAGTTCCCAGTCGTTCTCGAGGTTCCAGCGCGCGGAGGCATAGCCGGGCGCCAGGAAGACGCGCAGCCCGCTTCGCGCAGCCAGGTCGATCCAGCTCGGATCATTGCCCGAGAGATCCGCGACTGTGGTAATCCCGGTCAGCAGCATCTCGCAATACGCCACTTCCTTGCCGGCTCGCCGACCCTCCATGTCCGGGCGGAACGCCAGCGAGCGTTCATACAAACCGCTCATGAACATCGCGGGCACGCCATGTTCCTCGCGGATGCCGCGATAGAATGGCTCCGTGCTGGGATGCGAGTGAATGTCGATCAGACCCGGCATGACCATCAGGTCGCGACCGTCGATCACCTGGTCAGCGGCGCCCGCGTAGCCGCGGCCGACATGAGTGAACGAATTACCGGTAAAAACGACATCCGCGTCCCGCAGATAGACGTGGCGACCGGAGGGAACGTCCCATGCAATCACCCAGCTCGAGTTCCTGATCCAGGTCGTCATTGGCACTGTCCCCCTACTGGCTCACGCAAGATGCAACCGCTTGCTCGTCATCGGCAACGCCCGCCGCTTTGGGATGCGGGGAGCCAATACCGGGACAACCTCACCGCTGGCACGCTGGTTGCTTCGTGAAGGCGGTTGGACACAACGCGTGTCGTTCGCTGATGACGCGCCGGCTCTCCAGACCTGCCGCTCTTGTTGTCATCCCCGCGAAAGCGGGGATGACAACAAGAGGTACCAGGCGCGCCGCAGCCGATTCGTTTAATTCCGAGCAGGTCTATACGGCGTCGATCAAACTCACATGTGCTGCGATGACACGCCAGCCTTCCGGCGTCCTTGGCCAGGCCTGCAACTGACGGCCGATCATTCCAGGTGGCGTGTCACGTTGGAACGGGATGGAAGCGGTGGCGAAGTCGTGACCGTAGGTGGTGATCACCGTGCGCGACAGGCGTCGTGCGAGGCCGATCGGTGAACGCGCACGCGGAACGCGGCGATTTCGTCGCTGCCGTACAGGTTCTCGCCAATGCCGTCGCGGATGGTGTGAGGGCTACGCCAGAACAGTTCCTGCAAGGCGCCGACGCCGTTGCCGATGAGCGCGGCTTCGTAGCGCGCGAACGCCGTGGTGGGCTGGGCGTGCACCTCGGGAATGTTGATCTCCACGCCGACCGCACGACGCCACGAACCTTCAGATCATAGGCGATCCGCATCGCTACGTCCTCGTGCCAGGGTGCCGTAATGCGTCGTGCCTGCGGTCGGCCTCGATCGTGGCCATCGCCGCCTTGGTCGGCGTCACGCAGCCGCCGCGCCACTGCTGCGCCGGCCTGGTCTCATTCGGCCGGCGCCTCTTCGCCCATACCCGCTTCGTCCAGGGGTTGTTCGGTAGCGGCGGGATTGTGCCTCAAACCGACGCACATCAGCGCGATCAGCAGATAGCCGAGCGCGACCGGTGCGGAGTTGCCGACCGCCAGCGCCGTGCCGTTGATGAACCCGAAGAAGGCCAACACCGCGGCCGCAGCCGCATACAGCGCGGCACGATCGAACTTGCGATCGATGATGAATGCCGCGATGGCGCCCAGCATCAATCCCGCCAATGTGCCGCCGCCGCCGAACAGCTGCAGTCCATGGTAGATCACGCCGTTGCCGGCCAGCTTGTCCAGGCCGACCTTGTCAGCCGATGTCCCCGCGGCGGCCAGCGCGCCGTCGATCTGGCTCTGCGCCCACGATGCGATGTTGGGCAGCATGGCCAGAATGACCGCCGGCGCGTGGCGGGCCGGCGTCGTCTCGAACGCCTGCGCGCCAATGACGAGGCCGATATACAAAAGTATGGGCAGGATGGCGACCAGCGGCACCACCGCGAGCAGCAATGCGGTCAGGCCAAGGAAGCAGACCAGTGCGATGACGATACCCGTGGCGAAGGAATAGCCGACGCGCCCGCCGACGGACTTCCAGCCCGGATGGCCGATATAGACTGCCGGCGGAAATGGCGAGCCGAGCACTGCTCCGGCAAGTGCGCCGACGCCGTCGGCCACCAGCACCTTGCGGAGGTCGAAATTGTCGCCCGCCGCAGAGGCGCTCTCGACGTTGTTCATGCCCTCGGTAAAATTGTAGATGCCAAGAGGCACGGCGACGACGAGCAGCGGGCCGATGTCGGACAGGCCGGCCAGGAAGTCAGCCGATGGCATCGGCACGTGAAGCCCGAATTGTTGCAGCGCCACGATAACGGCGTGCGCGTCCATCACCGGACTCAGTCCGGTGAATGTGCCGAGCCAGGCCAGCACGGTGCCCGCCAGCACCGCGGCAAGTCCGCCGGGCAAACCCCAGGGCAGCCGCACGCGCGCGCACCAGCTCACCAGAATAATGCCGAGTGAGACGAAGGCAATCCATGGCACCTGCCAGCTCAGCGCGGCGGGGCGCATCGAGATGAAGGCGATCGAGATGCCGGCCAATGCGCCGAGCATTGCCGCCCGCGGCGTGTACTTCCGGATCGTCGGTCCGACGAAGGCGCCAAGCAGGATGATCACGCCGATGATGAACGCCCAGGCGAGGCCGGCCTGCCATGCGAGGATCGGATCATTCGTCTTCAGATAGGTCGGCAGCATGACCAGGAAGATCACGATGAACATGTGCGGCACGCTCGGCCCATACGGCAGTGCGGTGACGTCGCTGCGGCCCTCGCGTTTGGCGAGCTGCCAGGCGAGCCAGGCGTAGAACAGGTTGCCGATCGGCAACGCGATACCAAGCGCGGGCAGCACGCGGCCGAACACAATGCTCTCCGGCAGCTTCACCACGCCCAAACACAGGCCGGTAAGAACGATGACGTTCAGCGCCACGTTGGTGAACAGGCCGAAGAAGCCGTTCCAGTCGCCGGCAACCCACATGGCGGGACCGGCCGTAGCCACGGTGCGCGTGCTGCTCATCGCTGTCTCCTGTCGGTTCGTGCCATGCCGCGGCTGCGCAATATCGCCTCCAGGTCGGTGGCGTAGAATGCGCCCTTGCCCGGCTTGTCCACCACGGGTTCGCCGGGCTCCGGGGCCAGTTCGGGTACGATTTCGTGGCCTGGTTCGCCGCGCACCAGAATGCGACCCATAGGCCCGGCGTCGCCGATGCCGGTCGGGAACGGGCCACGCACGCGCTCGGCAGGGGCGAGGTCGGACAGATCGGGGCGATGGCGCTCTCTTGTATGGACCAGCAGCATCCCTGCGGAACGGCAGGCGCGCAGCACGCCGACATCGTTGCTCAGCGCGGCGCCGAAGCCGCCCGGTTCAAGGAAGTCGCGCTGCCTATCGATGATCACGAGCGCAGTGGTGGCTGCACCGGACGCGAAGTCGTGCGGCTCGGCGGCAATGGACTGCATGCTTGCTTCCTGGGCAGTAAGCCTACGGAGAGGGCAGCTTTCATTGTGCATTTACGGCAGATGCCGCATCCGCATCCAGATTTCTCCCCGCATCAGTGACGCTAGCTGCAAGAACAGGGCCAACGCCTGCTGCATTGCACAATCCGCCGCGCCATGCCCTGGTGCTGCACGCTCCGCGGCGATTTCGACGGTAAGTTTGCCCAGGAACTCGTGGCCTTGACGGCGACGATCGGCACCGGTGCCGACGCAGGTCCGTTCGGCAATCCGCCTTGTTGCACTCGTGATCAGCCGCAGCACAGGTAGCGCGACCGTCACGCAAATTGCCGCGTGACTGATGTCTTATTCATCGCAATCAGCAACGCCACAACGGGAAGATGCCACCACGTGAATGTGCGACCGCCGCCCTCGACCACGCACGCCATCCCATCGCCGGACATCTGGTGATCACAAGACTGATGTGACGATTCGTCAACGGCAAAGCGGAAGACGCCATTACAAGCGACGCCGGCAGGTCGAGTTCCTCGACATCATGAACAGCGTCGTGGCGGCAGCATTTCCCGCTCGCGAATTCCACGTCATCTCGTGGTTGAATACTGCAACCGACGCCAGGCAAAACCTGCGAGCGGGCGTCCCCATTGTAACGAAACACTGAAATCGGTAACCCCACATAGTGAAAGGGTTGCCGCGCCGATGGCTGGCCCCTTTATGGCGGTGCGGCCGTCCCAACTTCAGCCAGGCGATGACTGCGGCAAGCCAAGAATGACGACATACCATGGATGAGCGCGTTGATCGGGCGGAAGCCGACGTCGAACCGGCGCCGCTATCACGTGAAACCCGCGTCACCCGCCCGCCTCGGCTGCGTCGGCTGGTCATCCCGGTCGTCCTGATCGCCGCCAGCCTGGGGATCGGCTGGTACTGGTGGACGCACCGCGCGCCGCAGCCTACCAGTCGCGGCGCCACCGCCCAGGCCGCGCCGCAGCCGGTCGGCGCCGCCACCATCGACAAGGGCGACATCCGCATCGTGCTGAATGAGCTTGGCACGGTCACGCCGCTCGCCACGGTGACGGTGAAGACGCAGATCAACGGCCAGCTCGTCGATGTCGCGTTCAAGGAAGGCCAGGTGGTCAAGAAGGGCGACTTCCTGGCCCAGATCGATCCCCGCCCGTTCCAGGTGACCCTGGAGCAGGCGCAGGGCCAGCTCGCTCACGACCAGGGCCTGCTGCAGCAGGCGCAGACCAACCTGAAGCGGTTCCAGACGCTTGGGCGGCAGGACTCCATCGCCCAACAGCAGGTGGACGACCAGCGGTATCTGGTGGCGCAGGACATCGGCACAGTGCAGTCCGACCAGGCGCAGGTGGACAGCGCGAATCTGAACCTGACCTATTGCCATATCGTCTCGCCGATCGAGGGTCAGATCGGCCTGCGCCAGGTCGATGCCGGCAACTATGTGCAGACCAGCGACGCCAACGGTGTGGTCGTGATCACGCAGATGCAGCCGATCTCGGTGATCTTCTCGGTGCCGGAGGACAACCTGCCGGACATCATCCAGCGGCTGCACACGGGCGCCACTCTGAGCGTCGAGGCCTACGACCGGGCCAATGTCCGGAAGCTGGCCACCGGGCAGCTTGGCACGCTGGACAACCAGATCGACACCACCACCGGCACGCTCAAGCTGCGCGCCATGTTCGATAATCCGGACGAACTGCTTTACCCGAACCAGTTCGTCAACGCGCGGTTGCTGGTGAACACCATGCAGGACACCGTCCGGGTGCCGGTTCCGGCGGTTCAGCGCGGCGAGCCTGGTACATTCGTCTATGTGATCAATGCCAACAACACCGTCTCGGTTCGTCCGGTGAAGCTGGGGCCAACCGACGGCGGCTACGCGGCGGTTCTGTCAGGCCTGCAGCCCGGCGACAAGGTGGTGACGGACGGCACCGACCGGCTGCGCGACGGCGCCGCGGTGACGGTGCCGGCACCGGGCCAGACGCCAGGTCAACTCCAGGGTCGCGCCGGCCAAGCCGCCCAACCCGGCCAGACTGCCCAGCCCGGCCAACCAGCGCAGCCATCCCAGACGCCGCCCGAGCCCGGCCAGCGCCCCGACGGTCAGCGCGGCCAGCGCCATTCGACACAGCCGCAATGATCCGCGCCCTCCGGCCTGATCGTTGGCGCGCGGCATGAGCCCGTCGCGCCCCTTCATCCTGCGGCCGGTCGCGACCACGCTGCTGATGGCCGCCATCATGCTGGTCGGCATCGTCGCCTACCGCTTCCTGCCGATCTCCGCCCTGCCGGAGGTCGACTACCCGACCATCCAGGTACAGACCTTCTATCCGGGCGCCAGTCCGGAGGTCATGACCTCAGCCGTCACCTCGCCTCTCGAGGTGCAGTTCGGTCAGATGCCGAGCCTGAACCAGATGTTCTCGACCAGTTCGGCCGGGGCGTCGGTCATCACGTTGCAGTTCAGCCTGGATATCAGCCTGGATATCGCGGAGCAGGAGGTGCAGGCGGCGATCAACGCGGCCGGCAACCTGCTGCCGACAGACCTCCCGGCGCCGCCGATCTACGCCAAGGTCAATCCGGCCGATGCGCCCATCCTGACCCTGGCGCTGACCTCGAAGACCCTGCCGCTGACCCAGGTCGAGGATCTGGCCGATACGCGACTCGCGCAGAAGATCTCGCAACAGCCCGGGGTCGGTCTTGTCAGCATCAGCGGCGGCCAGCGGCCGGCCGTGCGCGTGCAGGTCAATCCGCGCGCACTGGCCGCCTATGGGCTGAACATCGACGACCTGCGGACCACCCTGGGCAATGCCAACGTCAATACGCCGAAGGGCAATTTCGACGGCCCGGCGCAGGCGTCCACGATCAACGCCAACGATCAGATCACCAGCCCCGACGACTATCTCGCGCTGGTGATCGCCTACCGCAACGGCGCTCCGGTGCGGCTGAAGGATGTGGCAACCGTTGTCAGCGGCGCGGAGAACACCAAGCTCGGCGCCTGGGCCAACACGACGCCGGCGGTAATCCTGAACGTGCAGCGCCAGCCGGGCGCCAACGTCATCCAGGTCGTGAACACCATCAAGGCGCTGCTGCCGCAACTGCAGTCCACCTTGCCCGCCGCAGTGGATGTCGCCGTGCTGACCGACCGCACCACGACCATCCGCGCCTCGGTTGCCGATGTCGAGTTCGAACTGGGCCTGTCGGTCGCCCTGGTCGTGCTGGTGATCTTCCTGTTCCTGCGCAACCTGCCCGCCACGATCATTCCGAGCCTGTCGGTGCCGCTGTCGCTCGTCGGCACCCTGGCGGTCATGTACCTGCTGGGTTTCAGCCTCGACAACCTATCGCTGATGGCGCTGACCATCTCCACCGGTTTCGTGGTCGATGACGCCATCGTCATGATCGAGAACATCTCCCGGTATGTCGAAGCCGGCGAGGCGCCGTTGGCGGCGGCGTTGAAGGGCGCGGAACAGATCGGCTTCACCATCATCTCGCTGACGGTGTCGCTGATCGCCGTGCTCATTCCACTCCTGTTCATGGGCGACGTGGTCGGCCGCCTGTTCCACGAGTTCGCCATCACCCTGTCGGTGACGATCATCATCTCCGCCGTCGTCTCGCTGACCTTGGTGCCGATGATGTGCGCCAGGCTGGTGCGGCACCGGCCCGCAGCGGAGCGCAACCGCTTCGACCTGGCGGCGGAACGCGGCTTCAACTGGGTCGTCGGACGCTACGACCGGTCGCTGAACGTGGTGCTGGATCATCAGGGACTGACCTTGCTCGTCGCAGTCGTCACGCTGGCGGTCACCGTGCTGCTGTACGTCGTCGTGCCGAAGGGTTTTTTCCCCGTGCAGGACACCGGCATCATCCAGGGCATCTCGGTCGCGGCCCAGACCACATCCTACGGCGCCATGGCGCAGCATCAGCAGGAACTGGCCGCGGCAATCCTGAAAGATCCAGACGTCGTCAGCGTCAGTTCCTTCATCGGCGTCGACGGCAGCAACGCGACCCTGAACAGCGGCCGGTTCCTGATCAACCTGAAGTCAAAGGACGACCGCAGCCTGAACGCGACCGAGATCGGACGCCGCCTGCAGCAGGAGACCGCCGGTGTCGCGGGCGTGTCGCTGTATCTGCAACCGGTGCAGGACCTGACGATCGACGCCGCGATCAGCCGCACGCAATACCAGTTCGTGCTGGAGAACCCGAATATTTCCGCGTTCAACGAGTGGGTGCCGAAACTACTGGAGCGGCTGCACCAATTGCCCGACCTGACGGACGTCGCCAGCGATCTACAGCAACAGGGCCTGACGGTGAACCTGGTGATCGACCGGGAGACTGCGGCGCGCTTCGGCATAACGCCGGCAACGGTGGACAACGCGCTGTACGATCTGTTCGGACAACGCATCATCTCGACGATCTATTCGCAGTCCAACCAGTACCGCGTCATCATGGAGGCGGACCCGGCGTTGCAGACCTCGCTGGATGCGCTGTCGGCCATCCGCCTGCCATCGTCCGCCTCGACCACCGGGCAGGTGCCGCTGTCCTCCATCGTGCGGATCGAGCAGAAACCGGGCCCATTGCAGATCAGCCACCTCGGCCAGTTCCCGGCGACGACGATATCGTTCGACACCAGCGCGGGTTCATCGCTGGGGGCCGCGGTGACCGAAATCCGCCAGGCGGAACAGGATATCAGCCTGCCGGAGAGCTTCGTCACCGCGTTCCAGGGCGCCGCCCAGGCGCTGCAGGCGTCGCTGTCGAATGAGCTGCTGCTGGTGCTGGCCGCGATCGTCACCGTCTACATCGTGCTGGGCGTGCTGTACGAAAGCTTCATCCACCCGATCACGATCCTGTCCACCCTGCCGTCCGCCGGCGCCGGCGCGCTCGTGGCGCTGCTGATCGCCGGCGACGACATCGACGTGATCTCCATCATCGGCATCATACTGCTGATCGGCATCGTCAAGAAGAACGCGATCATGATGATCGACTTCGCGCTGGATGCGGAGCGCGAGGAAGGCAAACCGCCGCGCGAGGCCATCCATCAGGCCTGCTTGCTGCGCTTCCGCCCGATCCTGATGACCACGATGGCGGCGCTGCTCGGCGCGCTGCCGCTGATGCTCGGCAACGGCACCGGGTCCGAATTGCGCCGGCCGTTGGGCGTGGCGATCGTCGGCGGCCTGATCGTCAGCCAGGTCCTGACCCTGTTCACCACGCCGGTGATCTATCTGATGTTCGACCGACTCGCGTGGCGGCTGTCCGGCAGGGGCGTGGCGCGACGGAATGCTGCCAGCGGCAACGCGCCCACATGAACGTCTCGGCCCCGTTCATCGGGCGCCCGGTCGCCACCACGCTGCTGACCATCGGCATCGCACTGGCCGGGATTTTTGCCTACTTCAGGCTGCCGGTCTCGCCGTTGCCGCAGGTGGATTTCCCGACCATTTCGGTCCAGGCGCAGTTGCCCGGCGCCAGCCCCGACACGGTCGCGACCAGCGTCGCCAGCCCGCTGGAACGTCATCTCGGACAGATCGCCGATGTGACCGAGATGACCTCGACCAGTTCGGTCGGGCAGGCGCGCATCGTCCTGCAATTCGGGCTGGATCGCGACATCAACGGTGCGGCGCGCGACGTGCAGGCCGCGATCAACGCCGCGCGCGCCGATCTGCCGACCAGCCTGCGCAGCAACCCGACCTACCGCAAGGTGAACCCGGCCGATGCGCCGGT
>DATMND010000538.1:0-21135 GCA_035569235.1 Acetobacteraceae bacterium
GCGGATCAGGGCGACGCCGATCACCGAAGCGGCGCTGACCGGCATGGGGATCGGTGCGGCCGGCTGCGGCTTCCGCCCGATCGTTGACTGGCGGCAGGTGACGTTCTGCTTTGTCGCGATGGACCAGATCGTCAATCAGGCCGCGAAGATCCACTACATGTTCGGCGGACAGGTGACCTTCCCGATCCTGTTCCGGGCGTCGGTCGGCGGCGGCGGCAAGGTCGCGGCGCAGCACTCGCAGTCGCCCTATTCGATGTTCATGAATGTTGCCGGGTTGAAGATGTTCCTGCCGTCGACGCCCTACGACATGAAGGGGCTGCTGAAGACGGCCATCCGCGACAACAACCCCGTCATCTCGTTTGAGTCGGGCCGACTGATGGCGTGCAAGGGCGAGGTGCCGGAGGAGGACTATACGATCCCGCTCGGCAAGGCCGACGTCAAACGCGTGGGCAGTGACGTAACGGTTGTCGCCCTCGCGTGGCTGGTGCACGAGGCGCTCGCTGCGGCTGAGGCGCTTGCCGCGGAAGGGATCTCGGTCGAGGTCGTCGATCCGCGCACATTGGTGCCGCTGGATGCGGACACGATCCGCAACTCGGTGCAGAAGACGGGTGGGCTGGTCATAGCCGACGAGGCGGGTCCGACTGCCGGCTTCTCGGCGGAGGTCGCGGCGCTTGCCACCGAGGACGCCACGACATTTTCCCGCCTAAAGGCCCCGGTGAAGCGGGTCTGCGCCTTGCAGGTGCCGATACCGTATAGCCCTGTGCTGGAGAACGCTGTGTTCCCCGACCGGAATCGGATCATCGCCGGCATCCGCGAGGTGCTTAAAGTGCGGGGGCCTGCCAGGGTAGGTAGCGAGTAGACGATGCCCGCTCCCATCGTCGTTGCCGACAGCATCACCCGCGTCGGGCCCGACTCCGCCGGCAAAGTCATTGTCAACGCCTCGCATGGTGGCGTCTACGCCGCCTATCTCGCGGTGAAGCTCCAGGCCGCCGCAGCGATCTTCAACAACGCCGGGGTCGGCCGCGACCTCGCCGGGGTTGCTGGTCTCGAATACCTGCAGGAATTGGGCATCGCCGCCGCGACCGTCGGCCATGATACGGCGCGCATCGGTGATGGCGCCGACATGATGGCGCACGGCATTATCACCCATGCGAACGTGCTCGCTTTATCGCTGGGAGTCAGTCCGGGCCAGTGGTGCCGCGACGCTGCCGCCCGGCTGGAGCAGGCACGCCCGGCGCATCGCGCTCCGCCGGAAGCGCTGGAAGCGGCGTTCCTGCTAGTCTCTGAAACACCAGCAGTTTGGGCACTCGACTCCGCCTCACTTGTCTTGCCCGAGCATAAGGACGCGATCGTGGTTACTGGCTCGCATGGCGGCCTACTCGGCAACAGACCGGAGACCGCGCTCAAATACGACGTACTCGGGGCTCTCTATAACGACGCCGGCATCGGCAAAGACGCCGCCGGCACCTCACGCCTGCCGGCACTCGATGCACGTGGCATTGCCGCCGCGACAGTCTCGGCAACAAGCGCCCGCATCGGCGACGCGCGCTCAACCTACGAGGACGGTATCATCAGCCGCATCAACGCCCGCGCCGCGGCGCTTGGACTTCGCGAAGGCATCGCGGCCCGAGAATTCGTCGCCAGCCTGCGCCGCGCCCTCGCCTCATAAGGAGCGAACCATGAGCCCCACGCTGCACAATCGCCCGTCCGGCACGATGACGGGTGGCCGCGCACTCGCCGAGATGCTGCGCCTAGCCGGCTCCGGACCGATGTTCGGCATGGGCGGGTTCCAACTGTTGCCGTTCTACGATGCAGTCGGCCCTGTCGGATTGAACCACCACCTGATCAACGATGAGCGCTGTGGTGCCTTCGCGGCGGACGCCTATGCGCGGGTCACCAACCGCCCCGGCATCTGCGACGGCACCCTCGGTCCCGGTGCAACCAACCTCGTCACCGGGTTGGTCGAGTCACTGAACGGCGGCATCCCGATCGTCGCGATCACCGGCGATACCAACCGCATGCACTCCTGGAAGAACATGACCCAGGAAAGCCGCCAGGTCGAAATACTCCGGCCCGCGGTAAAGGAACTGATTCGCGTCGAGATGACCGCCCGCATCCCCGAACTGGTGCGCCGCGCCTTCGCCGTAGCGACCTCCGGGCGGCCAGGGCCAGTGCTGCTCGACGTGCCCGAGGACGTCGCCCACGGCACCCACGAATTTGCGCCGGAGGCATTCATCATCGATGAAGCGACGCTGAAAGCGCCCGCCCGGCGCATCCGCCCTGACCGCACGGATATCGAGCGCGCCGCGAAACTGATCGCCAAGTCAAAACGGCCACTGCTGCTCACCGGCGGCGGTATCCACCTGTCGGAAGCCTGGAACGCGCTGACCCGCTTCGCCGAAACGCAGTCGATCCCAGTCGCACACACGATGAGCGGCAAGGGGGGCATCGCCTGCATAAACCCGCTGTCGGTTGGCCTGTTCGGCCGCTATTCACGCATCGCCAACGACCTGATCGAAGCGTCGGATTGCCTCATCGTCATCGGCTGCAAGCTTGGTGAGATCGCGACCAAACGCTTCGCACTGCCGCCATCCCACATCCCGGTGATTCATCTCGACATCGTCGCCGAAGAGATCGGCCGCTGCATCCCCGCCGAGATTGCACTCTGGGGCGATGCACGAGCCGGTCTCGAAGACCTGACCGATGCGCTCTCGGATAGTGGCGCGACTGCCCGCGCGACACGGGCCGACTACGTCGCTGAGGTCGCGCCGCGCATGCGGGCCTGGGAGGACGATGCCGCACCGCGGCTCAATTCGCGCGACCGGCCGGTGCACATGGCGCGCCTCTGCCGCGAGCTGGACAGGACCCTGCCCGAGGACGCGATCCTGGTCGCCGATGGCGGGTTCGCCGGCCATTGGACCGGGCTGCTCTACGACACCAAGAGCGCAGGACGGAGCTTCATCCCGGATCGCGGCTTCGCATCGATCGGCTATGGCCTGCCGGGCGGCATGGGCGCTGCGCTCGCCGCGCTCGACCGGCCTGTCGTCGCCATCAGCGGCGATGGCGGGTTCAACATGACGCTCGGCGAACTCGAGACCGCGCGCCGTGTTGGGTGTGGTCTGACTGTGATCGTCGTGAACAATGCGGCCTCGGGTTACGTCAAGGCGTTGCAGCACGCGATGATGGGCGGGCGCTACCAGTCGGCCGACCTCAACGAGATGGATTACGCGGCAATCGCCCGCACGATGGGCTGCGGCGGCATTCGCGTCGAAGACCCCGAGGCGTTGTCTCCGGCACTTCGGCAGGGCATGGAAGAACGCGACCGCCCGACGGTCATCGATGTCGTCGTCACCCGCAACCCCGGCCAAATGCTGCCTGCGGTCGACAATCGCACAGTGGAGATCAAGCGAGGCGATCGAGTAGCCTAAAACCTCTACGGGATCTCAGCGAGATCATGCACCTGCGTGGGTTCACCGTCAGCCATGAACGCGTCCGCCAGTGGGAGGCCAAACTGCTGCCCGTAAGGGGCGAGGCATAGCGCCAGCGGAGTCACGGCTTAGGACACAGTCCTGGTGAGCGCTGGCAGTCAACGAGACCTATCTCAAGGTTCATGGCTGCTGTTGCTACCTGCATCGGGCGATCGATCCTGACGGGGACCTCTTCGACACGATGCTGAGCGCGACCCGCGCCATGAGAGCAGCCCAGAGACTCTCCCGCTCGGCACGGACGATCGCGCATTCTTCATACGTCATCAGACCGCGGATCACAGCCGACCTCCATCCAGACAGGTCGGCCTCGAATCACATCAGTCCGTGTCAAGGGAAACCCCTTGACAAAGAATGATACAACTCCAATCGCAATCAGCTCTTGTTGATTCTTTTGGCAAACTCCGCGAGAGGTTTAGATTCTTTTGTCACCCATTTCTCCCATGCACGTTCGAGCGTACGTCGCATGAGGACCGGCTTTTGGGTATGTCCACAGGGCCTAGCCATGTCGTGCGTCGCCAGCGTAATCGCGCTGATGCCTGTCAACGTTGTACTGGCGCTATCGCTGTTGCCTGCCGCCGATGCTGGGCCGCCAGACCGGGAATCGCTTCGCTGACTACATCAACTGTGGCCTTGGTACTCTCCCGCAGCCAGGCGAGTGCTTCTTTGGCTGCTGCGATGGCTGCTGCTTCATCGAACGCAGTGATTCGACCGTCGCGCATCAGCCAGCGCCCGTCGACCATGACGGCTTCGACGGTTTCCGGGCTGCCGTGCTGGACCAGTGCCGCCTCGCTGCCGTCGAGCGCCAGCGTGCTCGCCGCGTCGCGTCGCACCAGCACAAGGTCCGCAAGCTGACCCGGCGCAATGCGACCCAGGGTCTCCCGGCGACCGAGCACCGTGGCGCCGCCCCGTATCGCCATGTCCAGCATATCGCGCGCGGTTGGCCAGGCTTCGTGTCCCACTTCGGATACGCGCGGCAGCATCATCGCCAAGCGCATTGCTTCGAACAGATCGTGTCGCCCGCCCGTATTGGCAGAATCAGTGCCGATCGCCAGTGCCAGACCGGCTGCTCGCGAGTCTGTCAGCGGCAGGATACCGCTCCCCAGCATCAGATTGCTGGCCGGGTTATGTGTCAGCGTTACACCGTGACGTGCGAGCACCACTCGCTCCTGCGGCATCAGCCAGATCCCGTGCGCGACCGAAAGTCGATCATCCAGCAGCTCTTGCCTCTCCATCTCCGCCACCAGACCGCCTGGCCAGCGCGCGCCCACGACTGCCTGCGCACGCGTCTCCATCAGATGCGTATGGACGCCGACCCCATGGCGATCGCGCAGATCTCGCCATAACGCCCATGCCGCGGGCGAGCAGCGCTGCGGCGCATTCGGACCAAGCATTACCGAAACACGATCGGGCCTGGCCTCCTGCACCAACTCAGCGAAACGTCGCGCATAGGCGGCGGCGTCCAAAGGTGGCGTCCCGCCAGCCAGTTGTGCGACTGCCGGCGGCAGGTCCAGCGACATCAGCGTGTAATCGGAAACATCGTGCAGGAAGGCCGCCCAGCAAACCCGAAGTCCCGACTCCGCGTGCGCGGCCAGCGCTGCATCGGCCAGGTGCACCATCGGCGAATGGTCGATCCATCCGGTGATGCCGGCGCGGATCCGTTCGGCAGCCCCAAGCATGATGGCCGCACGCATCGCCGCTTCGTCATAGGCAGGGCCGTAAACCACAGTGTACAGCGCCCACAATTCCAGCGGCAACCTGTTCTCTGTGCCACGCAGCAACGTGGCGTAGCCGTGCGAGTGGGCGTCGATCAGGCCAGGTATCAGCCAGCAATTGGTGGCATCGACATGCTCCGCAGCCCGCGCCTGCAATGCAGCGCGATCCACCGGCGCGAGGCCTACCGCGGCGATGCGGTTGCCTTCGACCAATACGGTGCCCGCGGCGAAGCCGGCGTCGCGCAGCACATGCGCCGTGATTGCCGTGGTCGTCACGTCAGTCGTTGCCGTGCGTCGCCACCAGCGGATGGTCCAGCGTGGTCGTGAAACGCGGGCCGGCGCCACCCGGCATGCCCCACCCGGTCACCGCCGGACCGAAGAATTCCGCGTTGATTGCCGCGAACCGCGCTTCGGTGGACGGCAACGCGTGGTCCTCGAAGATCGCCGCCACGGGACACACCGACAGACACACACCACAGTCGATGCATTCATCCGGCTGGATATAGAGCATCCGCCCGCCGGTATAGATACAATCGACTGGACAGACCTCGACACAGGCGCCGTCCTTCACGTCGATGCACGGGCTGGCAATGACATAGGGCATCAGCGCCCGGTCCAAAGCGGCTGTCGCTTCTCGCGAAACGCGCGCACGCCTTCCTCGCCATCCGCGGATTGCAGGCACTCGACCAGCGCCGGCAGACGTAGTGCCTGCGCTTCGGTCGCCGCAAGCTGCGCTGTCCGTCGCACCGTCTGCTTGATCGCGCGCAGGCTGAGCGGCGCACAGGCCAGGATGTCGGCAATCCAGCGATCCACCGCTGCATCCAGTTCGACGCGCGGCACGACTTCGTTGACCAGACCCAGGTCCAGCGCCTGCGATGCGCTGATGCGCCGCCC
This sequence comes from Acetobacteraceae bacterium, assembly GCA_035569235.1. GTDB lineage: Bacteria > Pseudomonadota > Alphaproteobacteria > Acetobacterales > Acetobacteraceae > JAMXLO01. The sequence continues at coordinate 6,095 of DATMND010000538.1, forward strand.
GGTAAGCAGCATTCCCATGGCCTGGTGAAACGGGATCTGACGCGCCAGCAGAACCATGCCGCCATCCAGCGGCAACCGCCCGACGCGCGGTTCGGGCAGGCCGAAGCCGGCTTCCTGTGCCGCGATCACGATGTCGCAGCCCAGCACCATCTCGAACCCGCCACCCAATGCATGGCCATTGACCCGCGCGATCACCGGAATATCGAGCGTGGTGCGCAACGCGATGCCGCCGAAACCGCTCGGCCGCGCCGCAGCCCAGTACTCCAAGCCGGACTTGGCGACATTCTTCATATCGGCGCCGACGCAGAAGCCTCGCTCGCCCGCTCCCGTCAGCACCACGGCACGAACGTCACGGTTCGCTTCCAGACCTTGCCAGATACCTTCGAGCGCGGCCTCGGCTTCCGCATCCAACGCGTTCAGCACCTCCGGTCGATCAATGGTGACCCGCGCGACGTGGTCCGCAATCTCCAGCCGCACGGTCATGCCACGACCCGTTCCGCCCGCAGCCGCTCGATCTCGTTACGACTGAAACCGAATTCCGCAAGGACCGCGTCGCCATCGGCGCCCAGCCCCGGCGGGGTGCGACGCATCGCAAATCCGCCGGACGAGAGATGCACCGGCGAGCCAACCAGCCCAAGTTCCTCGTGGCGCACCAGCATCCCGTTGATGTCGGTCTGCGTGTCGGCCAGCGCCTCGCCCAGTCGCTGAACTGGCGCGCAGAGCAGGTCGCGCTCCTCCAACCGGGTAATCCAATGCGCCGTGCTGTTGGTGCGGAATTGGGCCCGTAGTATGTCGTGCAGCGCATTGCGGTTACGCACGCTGTTCTCGAACGTGTCGAAGCGTGGGTCCTGCGACAGATCGTCAAGGCCGAGTGCCAGGGAGATCTCCCGCAACGGGTTGGCCTTGAATGCGCCGACGATGACCAGCGCGCCATCGGTCGTTCCAAAGGCTCCGGTATGTGGCATGGCGCCCCAGGAAAAGTCCCGGCCACGCATCAGCCACATCGCTGCCTCCTGCATCTGCATCGCAAGCATGCTGTCGTAGAGGGAGACCTCGACCTGCTGGCCGCGGCCGGTGCGCTCACGCTGCAGCAGCGCAAGCAGAATTCCCTGCACGAGATGCATGCCGGCAGAATAGTCAGCAAGCGCGGTCGGATAGATCGTCAGCGGTTCCGACGGGTCGCATTTGCGCGCCATGACGCCGGTCGTCGCCTGCGCCAGAATGTCCTGGCCGCCCTTGTGGGAATACGGACCCTGCGTGCCGAAACCCGTACCGAAGGCAAAGATGATGCGCGGGTTGGTCTCCGACAGCGCGGCGTAGCCAAGACCCATACGCTCCATCACACCGGCGCGGAAGTTGTTCACCATCACATCGGCGCTCTCCACCAGGCGGCGCACAACGGCAAGTCCGGCAGGTGCCTTCAGGTCCAGTGCGATGCTGCGCTTGTTGCGATTGAGGCTGCAGAATATCGGGTTGAGCAGTCCCGCCGGGTCCTTGATCGAAGTACGCGACAGATCGCCGGCGCCGATGCGCTCGATCTTGATGACATCGGCGCCATGGTCGCCGAGCATCTGCGTGCAACACGGGCCAAGCATCACCTGGGTGAAGTCGATCACCTTGATGCCGGCGAGCGGCTGAACGTCGTTCGTCTGGTTCATTCAATGCATCTCCAGCACGCGGGCGTTCGCCGATGGGCGGTCGCCCGGATCGGCGCCCTGCGCGCGCAATCTCCGCTGCAGTGCGGCCACATCGATGTTCCGGACTTGAATCCCGGCGGCAAGCGACATCGCGGCGGCGGTGCCGGCGGCCTCGCCCATGGCCATGCAGGGCGGGATTTCGCGCGAAATCTTCTGTGCCTGCGATGTTGCCGAATAGTGCCGGCCGGCGACCAGCAGGCCATCGACATCCTTGGGCAGCATTGCGCGATATGGCGTGTAGTAGTCGCGGCCGCGGGCGATGCTGTCGGGGAAATGCACCCGGCCGGTCACGTCTTCCTTGGTGACGACGTATTCGCCGTCCAACAGCCGGGTCTGACGGATGCCGGTCTGCGGTGCTACGTCCACCACGTAGCAATGGGAAAAGCCCGGCATGTTGTCGCGCACGTAATCGACCATCGCGTGAATCCGCCGTCGTCCCTCGAATTCGGCGGCAGTCAGGTCTTCCACCTTGATCCCATCGAGCCCGGTCATGTGCGGGCAGTTGCACCAGACAATGCCTGGCAGCGGCGTCTTCAGCCACCAGTAGTCCCAAGATCCGCCGATGACGCGCCTGGCTTCGCGGTCGATCGCGCGGAACCGCTCCGGCTCATCGAACTGGCATCGTTCGGCCGCATCGGTATCGACGCCGCCGAGACGGAACACGGTGGTCACCATGTAGGCGCCGTGAATGAACGGCGCGCCGGCGCTCGCGGTGACATCGAGATCCCCTGTCGCGTCGATCACCACCGAACCCATGATCGCCTGGCGCCCGGCCTTGGTCTCGACCACGACGCCTTCCATGCGGCCGTCGCGGACCAATGCGTGGGAGAACCAGCTGTGTAGGCGGAGCGCCACGCCAGCCTCCTGCACCATGTCGTCGGAGACGCGCTTCCAGCCATCAGGATCGAAGGCAACGGCATAGCAGATCGGATGCGGCCTGGTGCGGGTGTTGAAGTCGAACAGGCCCCAGCGCGACCACTTGCGGAACGCGGCGGGATCGTGGCCGCGCTCGTGCTCCGGCGGATAGACCGCCAGGCCGAGGCGCTGCATGCGGTCGATCATCTCCTGGCAGATGCCGCGAACCGTGATCTCGGACCCGGCGCACATGTCATCCAGCACGAGCACCATGCCGCCGGACGCGAGGCCGCCGAGATATGGGTATCGCTCGACAAGGCATACCGATGCGCCGTTGCGTGAAGCTGCGATCGCGGCAGCAAATCCGGCGGGCCCGCCACCGACCACCACCACGTCGGTGCGGGAGACCACGGGCACACTACGGCCGGTTTCCTGTATGATGTCAGTCATTTGAGGCGCTCCGCATTATCATGACACCGACTGCGCATCCCAGCGCACCACAAGCCGCTCGATCAGTCGGATCACCTGGAAGAACGCGACCGAAAAGGCCGACCCGCACAGCACCGTTGCATAGAGCAATGCGGCGTCGAAGTTGTAGGTCGCCTGAATGATCAAAGCGCCGATGCCGACCTGGCTGCCGATCCACTCGCCGACGATCGCGCCGACCGTGGCGGTGCTGGCAGCGATCCGCAGCGCCGAGAACAGGAACGGCAGGGACGTCGGCACGCGGAGCTTGAAAAACACCTCGCGCTGCGTCGCCGACAGCACGTGCATCAGTTCCATCGACTGCGCGCCGACCGACTCCAGGCCGCGCACCATGTTCACCAGCGTCGGGAAGAAGCAGATGATCGCCGCAATGGACACTTTCGGCGCCAGCCCGTTGCCCAGCAGCAGGACCAAAATCGGCGCAGTCGCCACCACTGGGATCGAATGGAGCAGCACCGCAATCGGGAAAAATGCCTGCTCGACGCTCTTGCGATGCACGAACACCGTGGCGATGGCAATCGCGGCGGTGTTGCCGAGGGCGAAGCCGCACAACGCCTCCAGCGCGGTGGGACCCAGGTTGGCCATCAGCATGCCGAACTTCGCATAGAATGTGGTCGCCACCACGTCGGGCGCCGGCGCGATGAACGAACGGACGTGGAAGATCGCAATCAGCGCCCACCAGATGAACAGTAGCGCCGCACCGCCCGCGAGCGGCAACAGCCGTCGGCGCCACCTCTCGCGTCGCTGTGCCGTGGTCCATGCGTCCGACGTGACCTCGAGCGACACGGTCTCCGGTATCGACAGATCGCTCGCCATCAGCACGTCTCCAGCACCGCACGCAGATGCGCGGCTTGGGCGGTGAACCCGGCGGTCTCCCGCATCGAAAGGCGGCGCGGTTCCGGCAGATCGATCGTCACGATCTCGCGCACGCGACCGGGGCGCGCGGCCAGCATCAGCACCTGCTGGCCGAGAAACGCCGCTTCGTAGATGCTATGCGTGACAAAGATGATCGTGGTGCCCGTCTCGTGCCAGATGCGCAGCAGTTCCTCGTTCAACCGGTCGCGGGTGATTTCGTCCAGTGCGCCGAACGGCTCATCCATCAACAGCACGCGTGGTCCGCCAAGCAGCGCACGCGCGATCGATACGCGCTGGCGCATGCCACCCGACAGCTCGTGCGGCAGCGCCTTTTCCCAACCCGCCAGTCCGACCAGCGCCAGCAGTTCCTCGGGCCCCATCGACCCCGGGGGCAGTTCATGCCGTCCGCCCACTTCCAGTGGCAGGCGGACATTGTCCAACGCATTGCGCCACGGCAGCAGGGTGGCATCCTGAAACACGAAGCCGATTTCGCGATTGCGTCTGGCCTCCGCCGGGGTCTTCGACAATACCCGCACGTCACCCGACGATGGCGGCACGATATCGGCGATCACGCGCAGCAAAGTCGATTTCCCGCAGCCCGAGGGTCCGAGCAGCGTCAGGAAGCTGCCTTCCGTCACGGTCACCGAAACCCTCTCCAACGCGGTGACGGTGCGTCGCTCGCTCATGAAGCGCACCGTCAGGTCGCGACATTCCACCGCCGGCCTGCCGGCATCGGCCGGCACGGGCCGCGCCAGGACAGACGATGTCGCCATCAACCCACCTTGGGCCGGCTGTCCTTCGTCGCGTTCAAGATGTCCATAGTCATGACCTCGTCCACCTTCGGTGTGCGCTTGGAAAACTGGCCGAGCGTACTCCACGTGTCGATCTGATCCTGCCACACCTTCGGGTCCATCGCGCCATAGCCGGCCAGTTTGGTGCCGGCGTCGAAGCAGTAGGACAGCATCACGTCCGCCGCGGCGCGTTCATCGGCGGCATTGAGGTTGGGAAACTCCTTCATCAGCAGTTCGCTCGCCTTGTCGCGATCGGCGTGCGCATAGGCCCATCCGCGGGAAGCCGCGCGCATGAAGCGCACCAGCATGTCGCGCTTGCCGGACAGTGTGTCGGTCGTTGCATAGTACGGGTTGGCATAAAGGTGCACGCCGGTGTCCCACAGACGCAGATCCACCCGATCGGGACCCAGCACCTTGAGCGCGGTGGTGTTGGTGAGCCAGCCCGTAACCACATCCACCTGGCCGGTCAGCAGCGGCATCATGCCCGATCCGATGGTGACGATCTGCACGTCCTTCGGATCGATCTTGTTCTTGGCCAGCAGGGCGCGCAGCAGAATCACCCCGGTGGCCTGAATGCCGACCTTCTTGCCGGGAAAATCCGCGGGCGCGCGCACCGGGTTCTTTTGCAGGGAGAAGAAGGTATAGGGATGCTTCTGTGCGGAAACCGCGAAGCAGCGGATCGGAATGTCCTGCGATGCCGCCAGCATCAGGGACGGGCTGGACGACACCTCGCCGACTTCGTAGCGGCCGGAGGCGACGATCGCGATCCCGTCATTGTTGGGCCCGCCGGGCTGGATGTGGAAATCGAGGCCCTCCTCCTGGAAATATCCCAGCTGATGCGCACACGCCTCGCCCAACTGATTGCCACCCCCAAGCCAGCCGAGCTGCATGTTGAGCGCCGCCGTTTCCCCGCTGGCACGATCGGTCAGCAAACCCATGCCGAGCGCCACACCGGCACTCGCCTTGAACAGCGAGCGGCGCCCCAGAACCGCAGCGGTCGAACCCATGATGAAGCCCCCTGATACCGATTTTGGCGTTGCCGATTGCATAACAGGGTCATGACCCCACGCAAAGCTGGACTGGACAGGTATGCTCACACTACGTTGCAGTCCCGATCGGAGGTTCGTGCCTGATGTCTGGCTTGCCGGTCCCGCCGCCAATTCCGCCCAAATCCAGGAACGCGGCACCACGGGCGATCGTGCTCACGTCGCATCCACCGCCGGCCGGACGGGTCGTCCCGCTGCGCTGGGGCGCCTCCGAGCCGACGCAACGGGGTCCGGTGATTGCCACTCTGCATGACCCCGACGTGCGGAACGTGATCGGCACCCATGCCGGGCCATATGCGCTTTATCGTGCGCTCGCGATCGCCGCCGGCCAGCTCGCCCCGGGCCATCGACCCGACCTGACCGACACCACGCCCGTCGACCAGATCGGGCCTTTCCCGCAATGGGGCGATCCCACGCGGATCGTTTCGCTCGACCCCTGGGGCCATATGGTCAGCGACGTGTTCGCCGACCGCATCGCTGCCGGCTGGGACATCCGCCCGACCATCGCGGTGACGCGCGCGCGCATCAACATGCCGGAGATCGCCCAGGCGATCCGCTCTGGCCGGCTGACGCCAGACGACACCGTGTTGACCAAGGCAGCCGTTGTGCGCGTTACCAAGATTGCCATCGAGCCGGTCTGGCACCTGCCCGGTGTTGCGCGGCGCTTCGGCATCAGCACGACCGACCTCCGGCGCGGGCTGTTCGAACAGACCGGCGGGATGTTCCCTGAATTGGTGACCCGACCAGATCTGGAGGTGTTCCTCCCGCCGATCGGCGGCATGTCGGTCTACATCATGGGTGATCCATCGCAACTTGGCCGCGCGGAAACGCAGATCGCCTGTCGGGTGCACGACGAGTGTAATGGCTCCGACGTGTTCGGTTCCGATATCTGCACCTGCCGGCCTTATCTGGCGCATGGGGTCGAAGTGTGTGTGGCGACCGCGCAGCAGGGCGGCGTCGGCGTGGTGATCTACAATCGGAAGGAAGGCCGCGCGCTGGGCGAGGTGACCAAGTTCCTGGTCTACAATGCGCGCAAGCGCCAGGCCGGCGGCGACCGGGCCGATGCGTATTTCCAGCGAACGGAGTGCGTTGCCGGTGTCTCCGATATGCGCGTGCAAGAGTTGATGCCTGACGTACTGCACTGGCTCGGCATTACGCGGATCGATCGGCTGGTATCGATGAGTCACATGAAGTACCTGCCGATCGTCGCGAGCGAGATCGATGTGATCGAACGTGTGCCGATCCCTGATGAGCTGATCCCGGCCGATGCCGGTGTCGAGATGGATGCCAAGAAGGCGTCCGGCTATTATGCCGCAAGCGTCCCGGATGCCGTCGCGCTGAAGCTGCCGAAGGGCCGCGCGCTGCGCGACTGAAAGCGGTGTCGGAGCGCAGCACGCTGGCTTGGCTGCGCACACCGGAGGCGGTGCGCGAACGGTGCCACGCCATGCTGGCCTTGGCCGAAAGGGATGCGCTGCCGCATTTCATGTTCGATCCCGCCCGGCTGGACGATGCGGCGGACTACGTCGCGGCAGTGACCCGTGCGAATTATCCCGACCTGGCAATTCCCTATCATGCGCGCTGGCGGCATTTCGAAGCCGGCGGGATCGACCGTTGGGAGGCGCTTGCTGTCAGGCTGCGCGGGTGCGATCCGACCGAGGTCGCACGGCTGCGCATCGAACTCTGCACGGTCAGCGTGCTGCTGGACGCTGGAGCCGGCCCGTACTGGAAATTCCGTGAGCCGGGAACCGGCCTGGAGCTGACCCGATCAGAGGGGCTCGCGGTTGCCAGCCTGCATGCCTTCTGTTCGGGCTTGTTTTCCGCCGATCCCCTTTACCTGCTTCGTGCCGATGCGGACGGGTTGTCGCGGCTGTCCGATGCAGCGCTCGCTGCGGCATTCCAGGTCGCGACGGACAATCCACTCGCCGGCGTGGCGGGCCGTGCCGCGCTGCTGCGCAACCTCGGCGCCGCACTGCGCAGCCGCGGTGAAGCACGTATCGGGGGGCTTCTTGACGTTTGGCGGTCGCGCGCGGTGAGCAACGAGCTTCCGGCGCGCGAATTGCTGATCACGATTCTGGAGTTGCTCGCGCCGATCTGGCCGGTTCGCATGACGCTGGACGGAGAGAATCCGGGCGACGTATGGCCTCATTCGGCGCTGCATGGCGATGGACCCACGGCCCGCCTGATACCTTTCCATAAACTGTCGCAATGGCTGGCCTACTCGGTGGTGGAGGTGCTGGAGCAGACCGCGATCAAGGTGGTCGGCCTCGATGACCTGACCGGCCTCGCCGAATACCGCAATGGGGGCCTGTTCGTTGATCTTGGCGTGCTGCGGCTCAGGAATCCATCGCTCGCTGTGGCGCCGCTCCCCGTGGATCACATCGCGATCGTGGAATGGCGCGCATTGACCGTGGCGCTGCTGGACCGTCTGGCGCCGATGCTGCGTGCCCGATTGGCCGCGGCAGATCTGCCCCTTGCTCGCCTGCTGCAAGGCGGCACCTGGGATGCTGGCCGGAGAATGGCGCGCGAGCGGCGCGCTGACGGATCGCCGCCGCTTGTTGTGCAAAGTGATGGAACCGTGTTTTGACGCTGGCGACGACCTGCCCTGAAAGATCCCCAATGGCCTCCTTCACCAACGTTACCGTTCTCAACCACCCGCTGGTACAGCACAAACTCACGTTGTTGCGGCGCAAGAACACCGCCACCGCCGAATTCCGCCGACTGATGCGCGAGCTCAGCCTGTTGATGGCGTACGAAGTCACCCGCGATCTCGCGACCGAGACAGTGACGATCGAGACGCCCCTGGAAGCGACTGAAGCACCGCTGCTGTCGGGCAAGAAGCTGTGCTTCCTGTCGATTCTCCGCGCTGGCAATGGCATGCTCGATGGTATGCTGGATCTGGTGCCTTCTGCGCGGGTCGGCCATATCGGGCTGTATCGCGATCCACACACACTGGTGCCGATCGAGTACTATTTGAAAATGCCGGATGACGTGCACGAGCGGGTGGTGATCGTGGTCGATCCGATGGTTGCAACAGGTCACTCCGCCATTACCGCGATAGCTCGATTGCAGCAGGCAGGGGTCACGCAGATCAGCTTTGCGTGCCTGGTCGCCGCACCCGAGGGTTTGATGGCCTTGGCCGATGCGCATCCTGGACTGCCGGTCTATGTGGCCGCCATCGATCGCCAACTGGACGATCATGGCTACATTCGTCCAGGTCTCGGCGATGCGGGCGACAGACTCTATGGAACACGTTGATTCGGGCGAGCACGGTCCTCTCAAATCTCGCGCCGTTCCCCCGCGTAGCGAAATTGCGTGGATCATACCGATCATGCGACCCGCGATGACGCCATGGCGGCAATCCTAGCGGTAACCACAGCATTGTCGGCGGGACTGCGATCAGTCGTCCACCAGGAATAGGCGCTCATGAAGGCGAAAGGTTGACTCACGTTTCATCGTCATAGCCTGGCCGGTAATTTTTGATTTGAACCGGCTCGAGGTGACGCCTTCCGTTTACGCGGTGTCGTGGTCGACGGTTCAGCTGGCTCAACAAGTTTCAACAGCTGGTCCACCATCGGTTTGGTCGCCTTGCTCAGGTTCTCCGGCCTGCGATAGAGCAGCCACGTAATGATCATATGGGTGATGCTGCCCATCAGGATTGTGGCGGTCCGATAGGGGTCCAGCTTGGCGCCCCACTCGCCGCGACGGCTGCCCTCACCGATGGCGGACAGTACCTGCCGCAGCAACGCGATCGGGAAGGATGGCAAACCATTGGCCGGCGCGGCACTCAATAGCTTCATGGCGAAATGCACGCGGGATGCGTGCGAACCCAAAGCAGTCGGCAAAGATGGAAAGCCGCTCGCTGGCGCCGCGAAGACAAGCTTTATGAAGAAGTGCCAAAGCGAAGCCTAACGGCAGTGGATCGCCCCTTGGATTTGCGCTCACGGAGACGGGGCGCTCTATTAAGCGTTGAAGGCCGTAAAAGGATCGTGTTCAGGCCCGAGTTCACCTGCAACAGGGAGACGAGGGGAATGCCGTCGGCAGCGGAGGTCATGCAATCTGGACCTGGCGCGCTCCTCGGTAGCTGACGCCTGCAATCGGGGTCACTGAGAAACTCCGACACAGGAGAACGCATTGAGCCTCACGGAGAAAGTCCGGTCGGCTGGCGAACATCTGCTGGTTACCGATCTGGTGTGGGAACGCAAAAGGTAGCCAACGGCGGCCAGGTGATCGATGGCCGAGTTCAGGGATTTATGACCGAGAGGGCGGCGACCGACAGAGCCGCCCTGCGACTAACGCGACCCAACTCTCACCGGCTCCCTCAGTCCGCTCAACGACGCGGAAGCGTTCGCAATAGAGCAGCATGTCCTCGGCAAACTGACGTAGACGGGTGACATATCTCCGCTGTGCGTCCCGCCAATACGCGAGGCTGCGGTCGCCTTCGTCCTCAAAGTGGCGGAACGTGCCGTGTTCCAAAGACCACAGTAAGGCGCAGGCCGTCTTTTCTTCCCAACACTTGATAAACACTAAACATTCGGCGGTTTTGACAAAACATGAGTTTGATAGACGACAACACGCCGATGTATTACCAAATGTGTGAACTGCGTCACAGCAATCAATTATTCTCTTGCAACTCTGCGCATGTCAGCCCGAATGCTGACAGGAACCAACGGAGGAATTCATCGATGCCCAAGATTCTTGCCGTTCTCGCTGTCCTGGCCGTCCTGGTTGTCGGAGTTTCGTCGTTCGCACACGCATCGAACGTGTACCTTTTCGAACCGAACAGTAACCAGGGGTCGAACAGCTAGCCAGTCATCGGCAACCCGTCAGCCTCAACTGGTGGGTTCCTGCCACCTGTTTCCGACCAAGTGCAAGTTTCTTGCATTGCAGTAGCAGTAGATGCGAAGACTCTGATCGCGTTCCCTCGGAAATGGAAAGTGACGTTGCTGATCAATATGTGTGGTTTATCAAAACCGTGTCAACACAGGGGGAGCCATGTCTGAACATACAGGAGTGATATCTGAAAGATCACCTGTTCGGCCACTTCCGACGAAGTATGTGGTGTTCGTAGCGATCGTGGCGATGGGCACTTATGTGCTTTACCACAATGAGAGCTTCTTGCTCGATCGGTCGGCTCCTGTCTGGAATCACTACGATCCGTGCAAGTGGTGGCTGCTGCCACACGGCCTAGCTGGCGCTTGCGCCCTGTTCCGCGCACCGATGCAGTTTGCGGAGGGCTTTCGCCGCCACCATACGACGGTGCATCGAACAATCGGTACCTTCTATGTCGTGGGTTGCTTCATCCTGGGACCGCTCGGACTCTACATCCAATATCTCGATGAAGCTCAAGGCGCCGCGCGGTCCTTCACCATCGAGACTGTGATCCAGTCCTCGACACTTATGATCACAACGGGAATTGGATTGTACTTCGCACTGAAGCGGCAATTCATCTATCATCGGCAGTGGATGATTCGTAGCTATGCAGTGGCGCTGACGTTCCTGGAAATACGGGTGATCCTGGGCGTCTTTGGCTTAGACCAGCCGTTCGACTGGCACGTGGTGGAGACGGTCGTTTGGAGTTGCGTCGCTTCATCCCTCCTGATTGGTGACATCGCCAATCAACTATATGAGGCCCATCTTACGCGGCGGAGAGCCACAAGCCGGGGGAAAGACGCTGCACTTCGCGCCCCAATAGCTATCGGCGGAGAGTAACACTGGAATGCAGTATCTCGTGCCGCTTCAGCCGCAATGCAGCAGGCCGGCAAGGCTGATCCAGCTGAAGGCCCTTGGGTGAGGGGCTTGCCGACCAAGCGTATTCCCTCGTGGGCAACCCTATAGTTCCGTGCACAAGGTCACCAAACATCATCAGAAACAAGGAGGCTCCCATGAACGTCGATGAAGGCCGGATGCACCTACGCGCCGGCCAGATGTTGAATGATTTGGGCGGTGCCGCGAGTGTCGCGATGGTTCGGATAGGCGACGCCCTCGGCCTCTACAAAACAATTCACGAGAAGGGCAGCATGACCTGCGATGAACTCGCAGCCGCTGCAAACGTACATCCGCGCTATCTGCGTGAATGGCCGGCCCACCAGACTGCCTCAAACTATCTGAGCTACGATGCCGCGACTCAGAAATTCAGCCTGTCCCCCGAACAGGCCATGTTTTTCGCCATTGAAGATAGCCCCGTAGCAATGATGGGGGCGTTCGATGGCGTCGCGGTATGGGTACAAGCCCAGACAAGGGTGCACGAGGCATTCAGAAATGGCGACGGCATCGACTGGGGTGATCATGGCCCATGCCTGTTCTGTGCTGTCGCGCGCTTCTTCCGACCGGGGTATCTCAACAAGCTCATCCAGAACTGGTTGCCGGCGCTCGACGGCGTAGTTCCCAAGCTGCGAGATGGTGCGAGAGTGGCCGATGTCGGTTGCGGCCATGGCTGGTCCACCGTATTCATGGCACAAGCTTTCCCACAGTCACGCTTCATTGGCTATGACTTCCACTCTGGGTCTGTCGAAGCGGCCAAGGCGCACGCGGGGGAACACAGCGTCACCAACGTTGAGTTTCATGTGGGGACCGCCAAGGAGTATCCTGGTAGCGACTTCGATTTCGTGACATTCTTTGATTGTCTGCATGACATGGGCGATCCGGCTGGGGCTGCGGCGCATGTCAAGCAGTCATTGAAGCCTGACGGCAATTGGATGATCGTTGAGCCGATGGCTGGTGACCGAATGGAGGACAACATGAACCCCATCGGTCGCATCTACTATGCTGCGTCCACGCTCATCTGTGTGCCAACCTCGCTGCCCCAGGAAGTCGGCGCAGCGTTGGGCGCACAAGCTGGCAAAGCCAAGCTGAGGGAGGTTATCTCGGCTGGAGGGTTCAGCAACATCCGACGCGCGACGGCAACACCGTTCAACATGGTGTTGGAGGCACGCGCCTAACACCAGCCTATCGTTGCGACATCAACTACACGACGCAAGGCTCGCACCGACAGGTTGCACAAGGGGCGGCCCAAGCCGCCCCTTGAACCATACATACATAGGTTCCGTGACGATGGCAGCGATCATTTTGGTGACTCGTTAGGTTATCGGCTCGATCACGATCGCGCGGTCCCGCGATCCGTCGCGGATGGTCATGGTTGTCGGTCCACCATGTTCTGACCGCCCGGCGCTGGCACTCGCCGACAGTCTAGGATGGCGAGGTCAGATCGCGGACAATGTTCTGATTATCGGTTTGAACGTTCGCCGACGGGCCATCCACCCAATACGGCAACCGTCGGGTGGGTGTCTCGTTGGGCGGTTCCGAAATCCGATCCACCGCAGTGTTCCGAGCGTCCCACGCCTGCCCTTGGCGATTCGTGGGGAGACTATTGGGCGTTTCGCGACCGGGGAATCCGTAGATGTCGCTCTCAGCATCGCCAGCACACCACCCGCACCATACGACCAACCGATGACGGATACCCTGCTCGGATCGGCACCAGTTTGGCTGGCCGCCCATTTCGCAGCCTCCAGTACGTCGCTGCTCACCTTGGGAAACCCGACATTCGCGCAGTTGCTTTGCATGCGCTTGCCAACGTAATCCACATAGACGACGAAGAAGCCGGCAGCCTGCAACTCAGCCGCACGTGCATCGTACGTGTTGATCCCATTGTTCGCGACAAAGCCGGAGCATCCAGGCACAAGCAAGACTGCCGGGTGCAACCCGCTCCCAAGTGGAGTCAGGACTCGCAGGGCGTCCTCATCAGCCACAGCCGGCGACAGCAAGGCGGCAATAATCCAGAAACCGGCCAGTAATATTGACAGCTTGTGCACAACGAACATCGTATACGGCCTCTTCCAGCTTGGTGCGAGGTCAGGACAGGACGATAAGGTGCGGAAGTGGCGCGGCAAAACCGTTCTTCTGCTCGCCGCCGCTTTTGTGGCGGGCATAGCCATCGTCCCGACATCGGACCTGATAGCACGGCGTTTCACTCGCGCTCTCGGCTTCAGTACCGCGTTCGCCCAGGACACTGACAGAACCGAGACCTACAAGCTGCTGGCCCTTTTCGGCGACGCTTTCGAATTGGTACGGAGCGAGTATGTTGATCCGGTTTCCGACAAGCAACTGATCGAGAATGCACTGAACGGCATGCTGACTGGCCTCGATCCCCATTCGTCTTACCTGGACGCCGCTGAATTCCGTGAGTTGGAGGCCGAAGATAAGGGTCGGTTCAGCGGTGTTGGTATGGATGTCGCGCTCAAAGACGGCATGGTGACGGTCATCAGTCCGGTCGAAGATACACCTGCCTTCCATGCCGGTATCAAAGCAGGTGACATCATCATCGCGCTGAATGGCAGGGCCGTGCGGCGAGCGTCAGCGGAGCACATCATCGACCAGATGCGCGGCCCGCCAAATACAAAGATCACCGTCACAATCAAGCGCGTCGGCGTGGATCACCCGCTGGTGTTTTCCATGCGGCGCGAGATTATCCGCATTAAGGTGGTAAAACAGCGGATGGAGACTGACAACGTCGGCTACGTAAGGATAACTGAGTTCACCGAGCCGGTCGATGCCGCTCTGAAACAGGCCGTCCGGTCACTCAGGCGACTGGCTGGCGGCAAGCTGAATGCACTGATAGTGGACCTTCGTGACAACCCGGGTGGTTTGCTAGATCAGGCCGTGGCCGTGGCTCGCGATTTTATCCCCCACGGTGAGGTAGTATCCATTAGCGCTCGCCACAGTGATGATAGCGAATGGGTGCCCGCAAAGGGCATAGATATTCTTGACGGCGCACCTTTGGTCGTACTGATCAACAGCGGGACTGCCTCCGCCAGTGAGGTCGTTGCAGGGGCATTGCAGGACCATCAGCGCGCGGTGCTTGTCGGCACTCGGAGTTTCGGCAAAGGGTCGGTGCAAGTAACGATCCCCCTGCGCAGCGGCGGTATGCTCCTCACCATGGCGAGATACCACACGCCGTCTGGTCGTTCTATTCAGGGACGCGGCATCATGCCGGACGTGCTCGTGGCGGACAGTCCCGATAGGGTGGCCGAATTCGATCCTGAATACGAGGCCGAGCTAAATCATGTGATAGGCGAGGTGGGCGGTACCCCCGACAGCGATGAGCCACGCGAAGACTTGCCGCCGATCTTGAAGACTATCCCAAGCAGGCCACCAAAAGATTTTCCCGAGTTCGACTTGGCGAAGCCCGAAACCGACTTCCAGCTTCAGCAGGCGCGTGTCATAGCAAGGGCAATGGCCACTTCACAGAAGCCTGCGGGGACAGCGGACCGGAACCTCCACCGTTAGCGTGACGTGGGCCGATCAACAACCCACTT